>JANPMR010000289.1:0-4611 GCA_031427055.1 Rubrivivax sp. | reverse complement strand
GTCTTGCTGCCGCAGCCCGACGCCAGCACCATGCCAAAGCCGAACAGCGCGCCGCCGATCAGGCTGGACAGCCACAGCAGTTGCGGCCCGGCATAGACGCTGTGCGCGGCCTGCAACCAGCCGGCGCCCACCATGGCGTTGAAGCCGATCATGGCCACGCCAATGGCCAGCGCCCACATGCGCATGCGCGACCAGTCACCGATGTTGACGATGTCGGCCACGGCGCCCATGGCGCAGAAGTGGGTGCGCTGTGCGATGGCGCCAAAGGCCACGGCCAGCGCAAACGCGGCCCACAGAACCTGGGCCGCCAGCCCGGGAAGATCAGCTTCTTGCATGGCGCGAATGTTAGGGACGCCGCGGCGTCTGACCGACCCGAGCCGTGCGCGGCGCGATGACCGGGGCCACGCTCTACTTGATCGACGCCAGCCGTTCCTTGCCCGCCTGGGCGGCCTCGGACGCGGGGTAGGCCTTCACCAACTCTTCGATGGTCTTGCGTGCGCCCTTGGGGTCTTTCATCTCGGCCTGGCTGTTGGCCAGCGCGAGCAGTGCCTCGGCGGCGCGCGGATGCTCTGGGGCGCCGGTCACGAAGGCGCGGAAGGCGACCACCGCCTCTTTGTAGTCGCGCTTGCCGTACAGCGCGTTGCCAAACCAGAAGCGGGCCGAGTCACCGTAGGGGCTGCCCACGTAGCGCCGCTGGAAGTTGCCCAGCAGGTTGACGGACTTGTCGAAGTCGCCGCCGCGGATGGCCGCGATGGCTTCGTCGTAGGCCTTCTTCTCGCCCTGGTCGACCAGGAAGTCGGCGCCGTCGATGGCCACCTTCACGGGCTCTAGCTTGCGCAACCGATCATCCAGCGCCTGGGCCACGTCCTTCTGGCGCCGCTGCGCCTCGGCGATGTCGCGCGCCAGCTGTTCTTCGTTGCCGCGCAGCTTGGCAATTTCGCCGCGCACGTTCTCGAGCTGGTTGTTGAGATCGATCATGCTGCGACGCAGGGCCGCGAGCTGTTCGGTGATCTGGGTGTTGAGCGCACCCATCTCGGTGCCGCGCGCCTTGACCTGGTCGTCGACCGCGGTGAGGCGGTTGCGCAGGTCGACGATCGCCTTGCGCGCCTCTTCGTCGTCGAACAAGCCGGCGTGGGCCACGCCGGCGGCGCCGCTCAGGCACACCACGGCCATCAGCACGGCGCATCGGGAGGGGGTCATCATCTCAACGGTCCTTCAGTTCGGCGCGGCGGTTGCGCGTCCACGCGGCTTCATTGGTGCCCTGCTGGAGCGGGCGCTCTTCGCCAAAGCTCACGGCCTCAAGCTGTTGCTCTGACACGCCCAGCAAGGTGAGTGATCGCACCACCGCTTCGGCGCGCTTCTGGCCCAGCGCCAGGTTGTACTCGCGGCCGCCGCGCTCGTCGGTGTGGCCTTCGATGGTCATGCCCTTGGCGCGGCTGCCGGCCAGCGACTTGGCATGGCCATCAAGCAGGCCCTTGAAGTCGTCCTTGATGACGTAGCTGTCGAAGTCGAAGAAGATGATGCGATCTCGCGGCACCGCCATCAACGCCGTCGCGGCCACGGCGCTGGTGCCGGCGCCGGCGCCAACACTGGGCGGGCGCGACAGGGCAAACGCCGTCGCGCTGCCGCCCGACTTGGGCGCCGCCAGATCAACCGTGGCCACACGCGATTGCGGCGCCACCGCCACCGCGGCGGCCGTGGTCACCGGCGCTGACGAGCCTGCAGTGGGCACGCTGCGCGATTGCACCGGCACCGCCGCCGCGGTGGCTGCGGACGAGGCCGTGGGCGTGGTCTCGCAGCCGGCCAACAGCGCCAGCGCGGTGGCCAGCGCGATCGCCATCGAATGGGCGCCTCGGGTCGGGTTCCTCATGCAGTCTCCTTCGGGTAGATTGAAGTGCGATTGCCGACGGCGGGTGTCAGCGCCCGAACGGGCCCCAGGCCGGTTCGCGCATGTCGGCGCCGCTGCTCAGCAGGCGCGTCTTGATCTTGCCATCAAGCGTGGTGGTCATCAACACGTCGGCGCCCTGCAGCTTGGTGGCGTAGACCAGCATGCGGCCGCTGGGCGCAAAGCTCGGGCTCTCGTCGTCCTGGGTGTCGGTCAGGGCCTGCACGGTACCGCTGTCGAGATCCTGCGTCATCAGGCGGTAGGCCCCGCCCTGGCGCGAGACAAAGGCCAGCAGCTTGCCGTCGGGGCTGATCGCGGGGCTGATGTTGTAGCTGCCGCTGAAGCTCACGCGCTCTACCGGCCCGCCGGTGGCGCTCACGCGGTAGATCTGCGGGCCACCGCCGCGGTCGCTGACGAAGTAGACCTGCTGCCCGTCGGGCGTGAACACCGGCTCCGTGTCGATGCCGTTGCTGCTGGTCAGGCGCGTTGGCGTACCGCCGGCCACCGGCAGCAGGTAGAGCTGCGCCAGCCCGTCCTGCGACAGCGTCACGGCCAGGCGGCGGCCGTCCGGGGCCCAGGCCGGCGCGCTGTTGGAGCCGCGAAAGTTGGCCAGCATCCTGCGCTCGCCACTGGACAGGTCCTGCACCCAGACCACGGCCTTCTGGGTCTCGAAGGACACGTAGGCCAGCAGCTTGCCGTCGGGCGCCCAGGCCGGCGAGATCACCGGCTCGGGGCTGGTCAGCGCGATCTGCCCGCCTTCGCCGTCGGCGTCGGTGATGTGCAGCTCAAAGCGCCTGCCGGTGCGGATGACGTAGGCGATGCGTGTGGCAAAGACGCCGCGCTCGCCGGTGAGCTTTTCGTGCACCTCGTCGGCCACGCGGTGCGCGGCCAGGCGCAGGTCGCCCGGCAGCACCACCTTGCTCTGGCCCAGAAGCTGGTCGCCGCGCACGGCGTCCCAGAGCTTGTAGCGCACGTCAAAGCGACCATCGGCCAGCCGCATCACCGAGCCGGCCAGCAGCGCATCGGCCCCGCGGCCGCGCCAGGGCGCCAGGTCGACCGTGCTGCGCTCGTCGAGTACACCTTCTGCCGGCAGGCTGCGAAACAGACCGCTGCGTTCGAGATCTGCACGCACCACGTCCGACACCGCAACACCATGACGGGCCTCGTCGCGAAAGGCAGCGATGGCCACTGGCACCTGCGTCGCGCCAACGCCCGAGATCTCGACGCGGAACTGCGCCGCGGCCGGCCAAGCCGCCAAACCGCCGAGCCCGCCCAGGGCGGCCAGCAGGCGTCGGCGCGGCCAGGCGGCGGGTTCGTTGCGGCGGCTTGTGGTTGAGGGCATGGTCTCGAGCGGTGGCGCCGGATTGTAGGCAGCGCCCGTCACGCGCCAAGCGGCCGCGATAATCCCCCACCGCTTGCCGGCCTCTGCCCGCGCCGCCGCACCCCGCCCATGTCCACCCTGCTGCAGCGCCTGGCGCGCCTCCTGCCCTACGTCCGCAACAGCCGCATGGGCCTGATGGCGGCGCTGCTGGGCGCCGTGGTCACCGCGGCCACCGAGCCGTTGATCCCCGAGCTGCTGGGCCGGCTGCTCGACAAGGGCTTTGCCGGCGGCCAGATGCCGCTGTGGCAGGTGCCGGTGGTGATCATCGGCTTGTTCTTCGTGCGCAGCGTCTCGGGCTTCGTGGCGCAATACGGCCTGGCCTGGACGGCCAACCGCGCCGTGCTGCAATTGCGCGAAGGCATGTTTGCGCGCCTGCTGGCCAGCGCGCCGGCGCTGTTCACGCAGCAAACCGCCAGCGGCATGACCAACACCCTGGTCTACGAGGCGCAGGCCGGCGTCACCATCCTGTCGTCGTCGCTGTTGACCCTCGTGCGCGACACGCTGGTGCTGGTCGCCCTGCTGGCCTACCTGCTGACGCTGAACTGGCAGTTGACGCTGATCGTCGGCCTGCTGTTCCCGGCCGTGGCGCTGGTGATGCGCGCGCTGGGCCGGCGCCTGCACCGCCTGACGATCGAAGGCCAGCAGGCCACCGACAGCCTGGCCTACGTGGTGGAAGAGAACATGCTGGCCTGGCGCACCGTGCGCCTGCATGGCGCGCAGGCGCACCAGGCGGGGCGTTTCTTCACGCGCGCCGATCTCGTGCGTCGGCTCATGCTCAAGGCCGTCGTGGCCGGCGGCACCATGACGCCGGTAACGCAGCTGCTGGCGTCCTGCGCGCTGTCGGTGGTGATCGTCATCGCGCTGTGGCAAAGCCGCAGCGGCGGCACCTCGGTGGGCGAGTTCACGGCCTTCGTCACCGCCATGCTGCAACTGGTGGCGCCGGCCAAGCACCTGGCTGACGTGATGGCGCCGCTGACACGCGGGCTGGCCGCGGTGGAGCGTGGCCTGGATCTGATCGAGAAGAGCCCGATCGAATCTGGCGGCAGCTTCGACCCCGGCCGCGCGCGTGGCGAGATCGCTTTCGAGCAGGTGAGCCTGCGCTACCGCGACGACACCGCGCCGGCCGTGGACGCCCTGACATTGAGCGTGCGTGCCGGCGAGAACGTGGCGCTGGTCGGGCCTTCGGGCGCGGGCAAGACCACGCTGGTGAACCTGCTGCCGCGCTTCATCGAGCCCACGTCCGGCACCATCACGCTCGACGGCGTGCCGCTGGCCGAGTGGGACGTGCGCGCGCTGCGGCGCCAATTTGCGCTCGTCAGCCAGGATGTGATCCTCTTCAACGACA
>JANPMR010000288.1:0-1955 GCA_031427055.1 Rubrivivax sp. | reverse complement strand
GGCTGCGGCGCGCTACACCGCGCCGCGCGTGTTGACGTACAGCGCGTACAGCGAATGGCTGCTGGCCATGAACAGGCGGTTGTTGTTGGCGCCGCCAAAGCACACATTGGCGCAGCGCTCGGGCAGGTGGATGTGGGCCAGCGGCCGGCCCTCGCGGTCAGGTTCCGTTCGGCACACAGAAGGCCATCAGTTCGCGCCGCAGCTCGTGCACAACGCTGCGGAGCTCTGGAGCTGGGCCGGCGAGGTTCCGCACAAAGGCTTCCCACTGCCGCCGCTTCCCAGGATCGGCTGCGAAAGCGTCGCTGAGCCCGTCCGGAACGTCAGTCGGTATCACTGTCTTGCGGCGCGCAAAGGTCGCTTCGATGGCCCGGCGCATGCGCTCTGGCTCAAGCTCGAGTGTGCTCGTCAGCATCCACACGTCGTAGTAGTCCTTCATGCGACTGTTGGCCCGACCCAGGGCCACCATCGCATGAAACTTCTCGGCGATGACGGTCTCGGGCGGATAGGCGCGCAGGTGAGGCAACGGCATGTCGAGCAGCACCGGCAGATCGATGTCTTCGACACTGGGTTCGACGGCATCGCCGAAGCCGATGTCCACGGTGATGGGAATGCGCGCGCCAGCGAGTGCCGCCGTGGTGCGAAGGCGCGACCCGCCGTACTCCAGCTCTTCGCGGATGGCCTCGATCCTCAGGCCCTTCAGGTCGAAGCTCACCCCGTCGTCAAGCTCGACCGCCATGATTTCGCGGAACGTCGCGAGCAGCGCATCTTCCGCCGCGTCCCCGACCCCAAGCAGGTCAACGTCGCGCGTCGCGCGGTGCGGCTCGTCGAACCAGGTGGCGAGCAGCATCGCGCCCTTCAGCACAAACCGCTCGCGGTGCGGCGAGAGGCTCAGCCGATGCAGCAGGCGCTCCAGCGCGTACCGCGTGAGCAGCAGCTCCATGGGCTGGCGGCGCGCATGCGCCAGGTTCAGCAGACGCTGGCGCACCGAGGCACCGATGTTGCGCGGTAGATCAGGCATCGCTGCTCAGTGCCATGACGTAGGGTTCCATCGTGGCCCACACGCCCGCGGCTTCAGCCTCGCGCGCGATTTCCGCAGGCGTGGCCTTGCGTTGGCGCAGCGCCTGGCGCAGGCCCTCGATGGCTAGCGCATCGCCCACCGTTCGACGGTAGCGGAAGAGGTCGGCCACCGTCTTTGCCACGCCGAACACGGGCACCAGCGCGCCGGCGATCGTCTTGCGTTCAACACTGCGGTTCAGAAGCTCGCTAGAGAACCGGGCGATGCGGATCGGCGGATAGGTGAGCCTGGGGCGCCAGTCCTTGCGCCCGATGGCGATCCAGACCCTCGGTGGCATCTGGTCAGTGAGGCCGTGGAACGCCAGGGCCGAGGCCAAGCAGATGACGCCTTTCGGCACCAGCCGTGCCACCTCGGCCAGCGACTGCTGAACGTCGAGCGCGGCGTCGGGAAGCTGGTAGAGCCCTCGGGCAAGGCGCACGACCTCGCCGGCGCGCTCCATGCGGCTGACCGTCGTGGCAGTGATGCCCGATGCGCTGAACTCCGCGAGCCGCGTCATCCCCCGCCGCTTCAGCAGCGCCAGCGCCTGGGTGCGCTGAGTGGAGGTGTCGGAGGCGGGCATGTTATGAATCATCGGGCGAATCAAAGAAGTGTCCGAGGATTTATACCATTGGGTGCGGTCGCCAGCAACGGGTCGTCATCGGCGGCACCGCAAGGCGCCAGCGCTGACTCGATGCGACAGCCGAGCCAGCGGTAGCGCTGCTCGTCCAGCCCGAAGGCCCGGTCGACCAGGTGCGCTGCGGGCTGCGGCGCGCTACACCGCGCCGCGCGTGTTGACGTACAGCGCGTACAGCGAATGGCTGCTGGCCATGAACAGGCGGTTGTTGTTGGCGCCGCCAAAGCACACATTGGCGCAGCGCTCGGGCAGGTGGATGTGGGCCAG
>JANPMR010000287.1:0-10904 GCA_031427055.1 Rubrivivax sp. | reverse complement strand
TCGTTGAGATCGCTGCGCAGCGCCACGACTTCATCGACATGCCCGAAGACGCCGGGGAAGCGCAGGTCGAGCCACAGCCACAGCGTGCAGGCGCGCAGGGCCTGCTCCATGCGGTCGAGCCGGCTGTGGCCGTCGACCTCGTCCAGAAACCACGGCCGGCCGGCGGCGCCGCTGCGCGCGTGGCCGGTGGCCCAACCCAGGTAGTGCTGCACTTGCGTGGGCGTGCGCGTGTCCACCGGCGCCTGGGCGTAGATGAAGCGCTCGCGCAGGCTCAGGCGGCCGGCGTGCTCATCGAGTTGTTCGGCCAGATCGAGCATCTGCTCGAGCTCGGCGACCGCAAAGTGCGCGTTGTCCAGCTCCAGCTGCTCCATGAAGACGTCGAGCACGGCACGCAGGCGCGTCAGCTGCAGCCGCGCCGAGATGGTGTCCACGTGTCAGCCATTGGGCGCCACCGGGGCCTTGAAGTCGCGCGGCGCGCGGGGTGTCTTTGCCAGCCGGTCGCGCAGCGTGCGCAGCGCGGTGGGCTCGGCCTCATTCAGCACGCCGACGAAGCCTTCTTCGTGGATGCCGAAGCGGCCGGCGCGGCCGGCGATCTGGTGCACCTCGCTCTCGTCCAGGTCGCGGTCGGCCACGCCGTCAAACTTGTTCATGGTGCTGAAAAGCACGCGGCGGATGGGCAGGTTCAGGCCCATGCCGATGGCGTCGGTGGCGACCAGGATGTGGCTCTCGCCGGTCGCGAAACGCTCGGCTTCGCGCCGGCGCACTTCGGGCGGCAGCGCGCCGTAGATCACGCTCACCGGGTGGCCGCTGGCGGCGATCTTGTCGCGCAGCATCAGCACGTCGCGGCGGCTGAAGGCGACCACGGCGTCGCCCAGTTTCAGCGACGCGGTCGGCACGGGTTGCGGCAGCAAGTCGACATGCTGCATGCGCTCGAAGCGGCGCACCGTGCAGCGCTCGCCGCAAAGGCCCAGCAGGTTCTCGATCGCGGGCACGGCGTAGGCGCTGCAGATGATGATGACCTCGTTGGCCGGCACGGCCACGATGGCCTGCGTCCAGGCCCAGCCGCGAAACGGGTCGAAGATCATCTGCGCTTCGTCGATCACGGCCACGTCGATGGCCTTGCCGGTGCCCACCATCTCGATGGTGCTGGACACCACGCGCGCGCCATCGGCGGGCACGTTCTCTTCACCGGTCAGCAGCGAGCAGGGCACGCCGCGCGCCACCAGGCGGTCGCGCCCCTCTAGCGCCAGCAGGCGCAGCGGCGCCAGGTAGGCACCGTCGAAGGCCTGCGCCAGGCGCTCGAAGGCGGCGTGCGTCTTGCCGCTGTTGGGCGGGCCCACGTACAGCGTGACGCTGCGCTGCAGCTTGCGCGCGGTGTCAAACGTGTCCGGGTAGCCCTGGAAGGCGAGCTCGTCGTTGAGGTCGTCCAGCGCCTCGAGCTCGGACACGCGGCGTTCCCAGCGGTCTTGCGCGCGCGAACACGCGGCCTTGAGTTCGGCCAGCGACAGTGCCGTGGCGCACTCGGATTGCAGACGCGGCAGCAGCGTGTCCAGGTGCTGGGCTTGGAATTCGCGGCTGCGCTGCAGCAGGGTCTCGATGTGGGCGGCCAGCGCTGGCGCGTCGGGGTAGGGCGGCGGCGCACCCAGCGCCGCCTGCAGCGCGGCGGCGTCGCCATCGCGCAGGAAGGCCCACACCGGCGCGGCCTCGGGTGCCACCTGGAACGGCACTGACAGCTCCCAACCCGGCTCTGACAGGGCCAGCCGCTGGCTGACACGCCAGCTCCAGCGTCCGGCATGGCGGGTAAGGCCCAGCGCCTCCAGTGCCGCCAGGCGTTGCAGCATCTGCGGCCGCGCCGTGGGGCCAACGCCGACGGCGTCCAGATGCGCCAGCGCCACCTCCATCAGCGCCGGCTCGATCCAGCGGCTGGGCCGCGCACCGGCCACGGCCTTTTGCAGCATCACCAGGCCCAGGCGGTGCAGATGCTCGTCGTTGGCGTCGTGGCCGTAGTCAGCGGGCTTGACGACCTGGGGCAGCGCGTGCGCCGCCTGCTTGATGCGCCCGATGGCCGCCTTGCCGATGCCGTGCGGCAGGCGCTCGGTGTGGCGTGTGTCGGGCAGCAGGGCGGGTTCGGGCGGCGTCGGGTGGGTGTGGGGATTGGCAGGCATCGCAGGCTGGCCGGCGGCGCGCAATGGGGCACCGGCGGACCGCTGATGATCGCCGATGTGTCGCGGGCGGTGCCGTGGCGGACAGTCGCGGCGCGCCAGTCCCGATAATCGCGCATGACCGCATCCTCACTCCCGTCCCCGTCGCCCGCCGCCGCCACCACCTCTTTCAGCAGCTTGCCGCTGCCGCCCGCCACGCTGGACAACCTGCAGCGGCTGGGCTATCTGGAGATGACGCCGATCCAGGCCGCCAGCCTGCCGCTGGCGCTGGCCGGGCATGACCTGATCGCCCAGGCGCGCACCGGCAGCGGCAAGACGGCGGCCTTTGCGCTGGCGCTGCTGGCCAACCTCAACCCGCGTCGCTTTGCCGTGCAGTCCCTGGTGCTGTGCCCCACGCGCGAGCTGGCCGACCAGGTGACACAAGAGCTGCGCCGGCTGGCGCGCGCCGAAGACCACATCAAGATCCTCACCCTGTGCGGCGGCGCCACCATGCGGCCGCAACTGGCCAGCCTGGAGCATGGCGCGCACATCGTCGTCGGCACGCCGGGGCGGCTGCTCGACCATCTGGAGCGCGGCAGCCTGCAGCTCGATGCGCTCAACACGCTGGTGCTCGACGAGGCCGACCGCATGCTTGACATGGGCTTCCACGACGACATCGCGGCCATTGCCAAGCAATGCCCCAAGGCGCGCCAGACGCTGCTGTTCTCGGCCACCTATCCCGAGGGCATTGCCAAGCTCGCCGCGGCCTTCATGCGCGAGCCGCGCGAGATCAAGCTGACCGAGGCACCGCCGTCGACGCAGATCCGCCAGCGTTTCATCGAGGTGCGCGAGGACCAGCGGCTGCACGCCGTGGGCCTGCTGCTCGACCATCACCGCCCGGTCAGCACGCTGGCCTTTTGCAACACCAAGCAGCAGTGCCGCGATCTCGTGGAAGTGCTGCGCGCGCAGGGCTTTGCGGCGCTGGAGCTGCACGGCGACCTGGATCAGCGCGACCGCGACCAGGTGCTGGTGCAGTTCACGCAGCGCAGCGCCAGCGTGCTGGTGGCCACCGACATCGCGGCGCGCGGGCTGGACATCGCGCAGCTCGAGGCCGTGATCAACGTCGACGTCACGCCCGAGCCCGCCACCCACACGCACCGCATCGGCCGCACCGGCCGGCTGGGTGGCGGCGACGAGCCGGGCTGGGCCTTCACGCTGGCCAGCCTGGACGAAATGGGCCGTGTGGGCGCGATCGAAAAGGCGCTGGGCTTTGCCACCGAGTGGGTGCCACTGGCGTCGCTGACGCCGGCCTCGTCCGAGCCGCTGCGCCCGCCCATGCAGACCCTGCAGATCCTCGGCGGGCGCAAGGAAAAAATTCGCCCCGGCGATGTGCTGGGCGCTTTGACCAAGGACATGGGCTTTGCCGCGGCGCAAATCGGCAAGATCAGCGTCAACGAGTTCAGCACCTACGTGGCGGTAGAGCGCAGCGTGGCGGCGCAGGTGCTGCGCAAGCTGAACGCCGGCAAGGTCAAGGGACGCGGTGTGAAGGTGCGCATGCTCGAAGGCTGAGGGCGTCGCGTGCCGTCTGCGCGGCGCCTTGTGGCAGCATTGAAGTCTTCGGTGTACGAGGAGATCGATGCATGGATCTCGAACTGCTGGCTCCGACGGGCGTGCTGCGCGCCGCCATCAACCTGGGCAACCCCGTGCTGGCGCGACCGGGTGTGGACGGCGGCCCGCCCACTGGCGTGTCGGTCGATCTTGCCGTCGCCCTGGCCCAGCGTGTATCCGTGCCGCTGCAACTGGTGGTGGTCGACACGGCGGCGAAGTCGGTCGACGTGGTGACGCAGCAGCAGGCCGATGTCGGCTTCTTCGCCATCGACCCGCTGCGCGGCGCCGGCATTCATTTCACGGCGCCCTACCTGGTCATCGAGGGCAGCTATCTGGTGCGGGAGGGGTCGCCCTTGCAGGCCAACGACGAAGTCGACTGCGCGGGGCACACCGTGGCCGTCGCTGCCGGCAGCGCCTACGACCTGCATCTGACGCGGGCGCTCAAGCAGGCCACCATCGTGCGCGCGCAGGGCACGCCCGCGGTGGTGCCGGCCTTTCTGGACCAGGGCCTGGATGTCGCCGCCGGCATCCGCCAGCCGCTTCAGGCCGAGGCCGCACAGCGCGGCGGCCTGCGGCTGCTGCCCGGGCGCTTCATGCTCATCCAGCAGGCCATGGGCTGCCCGCGCCCGCGCGGCGAGGCGGCGGCCGCGGCGCTGCGCGATTTTGTCGAGGAGATGAAGCGCGACGGCTTCGTTGCCGACGCCCTGGCGCGGCACGGAGTGGCCGGCGCGACCGTGGCACAACCCGCCGGAGATCAGGGTTTACCTTGAAGTTTTGGCGTCAAGTATGTATATTTTGTGCATACCAATTTCGTCCGAAAGGGTCGTCATGGAAGCCACGGTTGCCGAGCGCGGGCAGATCACGCTGCCCAAGCCGGTGCGCGACGCGCTGGGCCTGACCAAGGGCACCAAGCTCAAGGTCGAACTGATCGACGGGCGAATCGTGCTGCGCAAGGACGTGCAGGACGCCCTGGCGCGGGTGCGCGGCCGCTTCAAGCTGCCGCTTGGCGTCACCACCGACGACATCATGCGCGAGTTGCGCGGCCGTGCGCCGGGCGACCCCGTCGACATCTGAAGCGCGGTCGCCTGTGATTGCCGTCGATACCTCGGTGATCGTCGACCTGCTCGGCGACGACGGCCGTGCTGATGCGGCCGAGTCCTGTCTGCGCGCGGCGCTTTCGCTCGGGCCTGTCGTGGCCTGTGACGTGGTGGTCAGCGAAGTCGTGGCCGGCCTGGGCCGCAGTTCGGAGCTCATCGACACGCTCGACGAGATGGGCGTGGGTTACTTGGCCACAGAACTGCGTGCCGCTGCCCGCGCCGGCGAAATGCAGCGGCGCTACAACGAACGGCTGAAGGCCGCCGGCCGGCCACCCGCCACGCTGCGCACGGTGCCGGACTTTCTCATCGGCGCGCATGCGCTGCTGCAATGCCAGGCGCTCATCACGCGCGACGCCGGATTTTTTCGCGACTATTTCAAGGGCCTCAAGCTCATCGTGCCCCAAGCATGATGTCAGGCTGAGGCCGCATCCTCACCCGTATCCACCATTGATTCCGACCCTGGAGCCCCTCATGCTGCAAGCCTATCGCCAACATGCCGCCGAACGCGCCGCGCTCGGCATCCCGCCGCTGCCCCTGGACGCCAAGCAGGTGGCCGAACTGATCGAGCTCATCAAGTCGCCGCCCGCCGGCGAAGACGCCTTCCTGCTCGACCTGCTCACCCACCGCGTGCCGCCCGGCGTGGACGACGCGGCCAAGGTCAAGGCCAGCTTCCTGGCCGCCGTGGCGCATGGCGATTTGGCCGTGGCGCTGATCAGCAAGGCCAAGGCCACCGAGCTGCTGGGCACCATGGTCGGCGGCTACAACGTGCACCCGCTGATCGAGCTGCTGGACGACGCCGAGGTCGCCGCCGTGGCCGCCGAGGCGCTGAAGAAGACGCTGCTGATGTTCGACTTCTTCAACGACGTGGCCGACAAGGCGCGCGCCGGCAACGCCAAGGCGCAAGAGGTGATGAAGAGCTGGGCCGATGCCGAGTGGTTCACCACCCGGCCCGAGGTGCCGCGCTCGATCACTGTCACCGTTTTCAAGGTGCCCGGCGAAACCAACACCGACGACCTGAGCCCGGCACCCGACGCCTGGAGCCGCCCCGACATCCCGCTGCACTATCTGGCGATGCTCAAGAACACACGCGCCGGCACCGCCTACAAGCCCGAAGAAGACGGCAAGCGCGGGCCGATGAAGTTCATTGAGGATCTCAAGGCCAAGGGTCACCTCGTGGCCTATGTGGGCGACGTGGTGGGCACCGGATCGAGCCGCAAGAGTGCCACCAACAGCGCCATCTGGGCGACAGGGCAGGACATCCCCTTCGTGCCCAACAAGCGCTTCGGCGGCGTCACGCTGGGCGGCAAGATCGCGCCGATCTACTTCAACACGCAAGAAGACGCCGGCGCCCTGCCCATCGAGGTGGACGTGAGCCAGCTCGAGATGGGCGATGTCATCGACATCCTGCCCTATGACGGCAAGATCAACCGGGGCGGCGCGCTGCTGACCGAGTTCAAGCTGCGCAGCGAGGTGCTGTTTGACGAAGTGCGCGCCGGCGGCCGCATCAACCTCATCATCGGCCGCAGCCTGACGGCCAAGGCGCGTGAGTTTCTGGGCCTGGCGGCCAGCACGGTGTTCCGCCTGCCGCAGGCGCCGGCCGCGACTCAGGCCGGCTTCACGGTGGCGCAGAAGATGGTGGGCCGCGCGGTGGGCCTGCCCGAGGGCCAGGGCGTGCGCCCCGGCACCTATTGCGAGCCGCGCATGACCAGCGTCGGCAGCCAGGACACCACGGGCCCGATGACGCGCGATGAGCTCAAAGACCTGGCCTGCCTGGGCTTCAGCGCCGACCTCGTGATGCAGAGCTTTTGCCACACCGCGGCCTACCCCAAGCCGGTGGACGTGAAGACGCACCGCGAGCTGCCGGCCTTCATGAGCAAGCGCGGCGGCATCAGCCTCAAGCCCGGCGACGGCATCATCCACAGCTGGCTCAACCGCATGCTGCTGCCCGACACCGTGGGCACCGGCGGCGACAGCCACACGCGCTTCCCCATCGGCATCAGCTTTCCGGCCGGCAGCGGCCTGGTGGCCTTCGGCGCCGCCACCGGCGTGATGCCGCTGGACATGCCCGAGAGCGTGCTGGTGCGCTTCAAGGGCCAGATGCAGCCCGGCGTGACGCTGCGCGACCTGGTGCACGCGATCCCGCTGATTGCCATCAAGCGCGGCCTGCTGACTGTGGCCAAGGCCGGCAAGATCAACGAGTTCTCGGGCCGCATCCTCGAGATCGAGGGCCTGCCCAACCTGAAGGTCGAACAGGCCTTCGAGCTCAGCGACGCCAGCGCCGAACGCAGCGCTGCAGGCTGCACGGTGAGGCTGAACAAAGAGCCGATCATCGAGTACCTCAACAGCAACATCGTGCTGCTGAAGAACATGATTGCGCAGGGCTACGCCGACAAGCGCAGCATCGAGCGGCGCATCGGCAAGATGCAAGAGTGGCTGGCCGCGCCGACGCTGCTGGAGGCCGACGCCGACGCCGAGTACGCGCACGTCATCGAGATCGACCTGGCCGAGATCACCGAGCCCATCCTGTGCTGCCCGAACGACCCGGACGACGCCAAGTTCTTGTCCGAGGTGGCCGGCACCAAGATCGACGAGGCCTTCATCGGCAGCTGCATGACCAACATCGGGCACTTCCGCGCCGCGAGCAAGCTGCTCGAAGGCAAGCGCGACATTCCCGTCAAGCTGTGGGTGGCACCGCCCACCAAGATGGATGAGGAAGAGCTGGTGAAGGAAGGCCACTACGCCAACTTCGGCAGCGCCGGCGCGCGCACCGAGATGCCCGGCTGCAGCCTGTGCATGGGCAACCAGGCCCAGGTGCGCGAAGGCGCCACGGTGATCAGCACCAGCACGCGCAACTTTCCCAACCGGCTGGGCAAGAACGCCAACGTCTATCTGGCCTCGGCCGAACTGGCGGCGATTGCATCCAAGCTGGGCCGCCTGCCGACGGTGGCCGAGTACCACGCCGACATGGGCGTCATCAACGCCGACGGGGCGAATGTCTACCGCTACATGAACTTCGACCAGATCGCGGAGTACGCCGAGGTGGCGAAGGAAGTTGCGGCCTGACGGGGCGCGGAGACGGATCTCATCGAACCTGTGGGAGTCCGCGACGCCAAGACGCGGCGGCCTCGCTCTGCAAGGTTGCGATCAAGGCCCGCGCCGTCAAGATCGACGCCGGCCCGAACGAGTTGGTGGTCTCCAACGCCCGCGGCTCCCAGGAACGGCCCGTTCGCAAGGCGCATGTGGCGGGCGTGGCCGGCAGGGAAGCCGGACTTCTCGGCCTTTTTTCAGCGCGACTTGACGATGGCGGGGTGATGAGCTTGACGCTGAGGTCGACTTCGCTGAGATCGCCGTCGGCATCACCGAAGTGCTCGAACGCATGGTCACCAGGCCAGACGGGACGTAGCGCTCGGCTTCATCTACGCCCCAGAGATTCAGCCCGAACTGCTGCACCGTGCCGGTCAGCATCAGCCAGGGCGACAGCCGTGCCGGCAGGCGCCAGGCCACGCCGCGCCAGGCGGCGACGGTGAACAGCAGTCTCGACGCTTGCGCAAAGCACCCGGCGACGGCGTTGATCGTCGCCACCTCGGCCCGTTGGTACAAGATGACGTGCCAGCTGGACGCTCAGATCAGTGTTCGGCCCCAGAAAAGCAGGCGGGGGGAATCGAGGATAGCTGCAAGAGGAAGAAGGTCGCCGCCACGGCCAGCAGGGCGGTCACGACCAGATGCAGGTAGGTGGACAGTACGGTCGTGAGATCGGGAGACATGGGTCGGCGATTGAGGGGCGACAAAGGTGTCAGGCGTCCGCCGCGGCGCGATGGCGGGGCCGAGCCGCGCCGGGGCGATGGGCGGCGCTGGACTGCAGGCGCCTCAGCAATTCAGCGGCGTGTTCATCGGCCGGGTCCTGCGGCACCAATTCGTTGCGGAAGGCGTTGGCCAAAAGCGAAGGCGTCATGCGATCGACGGCGGTCTGGGCCTGGTTGTGGCGGGCTTCCAGGCTGTCACGCCGCTGCCGCCTCTGGCAGCTTCATGTCGACCACGATCTCGGACCAGGGCACACCCACCCGCCCGTCGCTGCTGCGCTCCACCGCCATCCACTCCATCAATTGCTGCACGTCGACGTGCACGTTCTTGTAGTTGCGCCCAAGCAGCCGCGCCAGTTCGGCCACGGTCAGCGGCCCGGCCTGGCGCAGCGCGGCGATTAACTCCCAGCGTTTGGGCGTGAAGGTGGCCAGCATCTGGCCCACCTGCTCGAAGCTGATGCCGAAGTAGGGTGTGGCGGCCTTGCCGGCTGCAGCGGCACGCATGGCATCGGCCGCCCGCTTGCCGGCCTCTTGCAGGGTCTCGCCGACCTTGACGTTCAATACCTTGCCGGAAGCCGTCATGCCAGTTTCTCCACGTCACGCAGGAAGTCGCTCACAAGGGTGTCGATGTCGATGAAGCGGTACCCGCTTTCCTGCTCGCCGATGTGCCTGTGGTCGCCTTTGCCGCGCTCGTTGTCGTAACCCACCACGCGCCGCCCGTGGCGCACAAACACCAGGCGGTACTTGAACCCGTGCTGCGATGGCGGAACCGGCAGCGGTACACGCCAGACCACCATTTCTACCAACCCGCCGTGTGCAGAGGTCTTCGAGCGAAGTAGCAAGAGAGCGTCGGACACGGGCGAATCTTGCCATGGAGTTATGGCATGTCAAGCCATATTGACTGATGGACATGCATGACGCCAGAACCCGCCGGTGCCCATCAACGCCCCACCCAGTGCCACGCCGGGCGATCGAAATCGTCGCGCCCGGCGACCCGCGTCTCGCCCAGCGACTTCTCGAGCCGAATCGTCTGGCAACCCTGCTCTTCGAGCGCGGCGATCAGCCGGCTGGCGTGCGACACGACAAAGACCTGCGAACCCTGCGCCGCGCGCGCGATGAGCCGGCCCAGGGCGGGCAGCAGGTCGGGGTGCAGGCTGGTCTCGGGCTCGTTGAGCACCAGCAGCTCCGGCGGGCGTGGAGTCAGCAGCGCGGCAATCCACAGCAGGTAGCGCAGCGTGCCGTCGCTGAGTTCGATGGCCTTCAGCGGGCGCAGCAGGCCGTGCTGTTGCATGGTGGTCTCGAAGCGCCCGTCGACCGCTCTGACGCCCACGCTGGCGCCCGGGAAGGCGTCGCTCACGGCGGCGTCGAGCGCCTGCGCGTCGCCGATCTCGCGGATCGTCTGCAGCGCCGCGGCCAGGTCGACGCCCTCGTGGCCCAGCACCGGCGTGTGGGTGCCGATCTGCGGCTGTCGCGCGGGCGCGGCGCCATCGGTGCGAAAGTGGTCGTAGAAGCGCCAGGAGCGAATCTGGTCGCGCAGCGTCAGCAGTTCGGGCATGCGCCGCGGGTCGGCCATCTGGGCCATCACGCTGTCGTAGGACGAGAGCCCCTCGCGCATCACCTGCCACTGGCCCTGGTCGTCTCGTGCGCGCACGACGGCTCCGCGGCGCTCGACCAGCATGGCGGCCGGGCGCGCCACAGCGCCGGCCCAGACATGTTCGCCCTTGATCACCGGGTCGAGCGCGAACGCCGAGCCGCTGGGCAGGGGAAGTCCGAGGTCGATGGCGTAGCTGAACTCGCTGCCGGCAAAGCCCAGCCCCAGGCTGACCGCTGCGCTGCGCTGCGTGCCCTGCACCGGCGCCTCGCCGCTGCGCATGGCGCGCGTCAGCGTCTCGGGGCCGGCCCACAGCGTCGACGACAGCCCGCCCTCGCGCGCCAGCGAGCCGATCACGCCCCCCTGTGCCGTCTCGGCCAGCAGGCGCAGCGCCTTGTAGATGTTGGACTTGCCGCTGCCGTTGGCGCCGGTGATGAGGTTCAGCGGCGCGAGCGGGATGGCAAAGTCGCGCAGCGTGCGGTAGTTGCGGATGGCCAGGACTTGCAGCATCGCGATGCTTCGTTTGCGCTCAGCGCCGCCCGACGGCCACGGCCGCGTCGCCCTGCAGCGCACGTTCGATGCGCCGCCGCGCCACCTTCGTCTTCGGCACTGGGTGATCGAACCAGCTGCGCACGTCCTCGTCCAGCCCGATGCCGTGCATGTAGTT
>JANPMR010000286.1:0-5132 GCA_031427055.1 Rubrivivax sp. | reverse complement strand
GGCAACGCGGGGCTCAGCCGCGCCATCGCAAGGCCGCTGGCCGGGCAGATCCACGCCGGCCGCACCGTGCTGCGCATCAGCCCCGGCCGCCACGAGGTGCAGGTGCTGGCCTGGAACGAGCAGGCCGACGCGCCCGAGCGCTGGGTGGCGCAGCAGGTGGTGATGGCCACGCCGCTGTTTGTGGCGCGGCGGCTGGTCGACACCCCACCGCCCGCGCTGACCGCCGCGGCGGCCACGGCACGTTACGCACCCTGGCTGGTGGCCAACCTGCTGATCGACGCCCCGCTGTTAGAGCGCCCCGGCACGCCGCCCGCGTGGGACAACGTGGCCTACGGCAGCCGCGCGCTGGGTTATGTCGACGCCGGGCACCAGCGCCTCTCGCCGGTGCCCGGCGCCACCGTGCTGACCGCCTACTGGGCGCTGCCCGAGAGCGACCGGCCGGCGCTGTTGGCGCAGGACTGGCGCACCTGGGGCCGGCGGGTTGTCGACGACATCACCACCACATTGCACGCCGATCTGCCCGCCCGATTGCAGCGCGTCGACCTGATGCGCTGGGGCCACGCCATGAGCATCCCGGTGCCGGGCGTGCGCGGCTCGGCCGCTCTGGCCGCGCTGCGCCAGACGCAGGGCCGGCTGCAGTTTGCGCATGCCGATCTGGTTGGCTACTCGGTGTTCGAAGAAGCCTACACATGGGGCGTGCAGGCCGCGCGGCGCGTGGCTGGCACGCGGGCATGACCAGCGGCGGTGCTTGACGCAGATTCAAGCGCACCCACTGAGCCAGTTTGACGGGTGTTAGCATGAAATTTCACGGCATGCGAAGCTGCTTCGCCGCCCACCGGACGCCATGACGATCAAGCAAGACATCCGCTTCTGTACCAGCCAGGACGGCGTGCGCTTGGCCATCGCGTCGACCGGCAGTGGGCCGCCCCTGGTGCGGGTCTTCAACTGGTTGACCGATGTCGAGAAGGACCTGACCAGCGTGGTCAACCGGCACTGGATCAGCGAACTCAGCCGGGACTACGGCTACGTGCGCTACGACTCCCGTGGCAGCGGTTTCTCTGATCGGGACATCGATCGCATGTCCCTGGACGCATGGGTCGAGGACCTCGAGGCGGTCATCGATGCGATGCAGCTGGAGCGCGTGCCTTTGCTCGGCATTTCGGGCGGCGCGGCGGTGGCGGTCGCCTATGCGGTGCGCCACCCCGAGCGGGTCAGCCAGCTCGTGCTCTATGGCGGGTTCACGCGCGGCGTGCTCAAGCGCGATGCCTCTGCGCAAGCCCTCGAAAAAGCCCAGGGCCTTCTGAAGGCAGCCGAGATCGGTTGGGGCGCCGACGACCCGTCCTTCCGCCAGGTCTTCGTGCACAGGATGTTCCGCGACGCCACGGTCGAACAGCAGCGCGCGTTCGACGAAGTGCAGCGCAGCACCATCTCCGGCGTGAACGCGGCGCGCTTCATGGGTGTCCTGTTTCAGATCGACATCCAGGATCTGGCGCCCCAGGTGCGTTGCCCGGTGCTGGTGGCGCATGCCAAGGACGACCCGCTGATCCCGTTCAGCGAGGGCTTGCTGCTGGCCTCGCTGATCCCGGATTGCCGCTTCGTGCCGCTCGAGGGCAGCAACCACATTCCCTTCGAGTCCGACGCGGCGTGGCCGCTGTTCCTGGCGGAACTGCGCGCGTTTCTGCCGGCCGTTTCCTCGGTCCGGCCGCGCGCGGCCGACCCGGCAGGCTCGGCCGGCATCCTGACGCCCCGACAACGCCAGATCCTGCAGGCCGTGGCGCAGGGTCAGACCGCCAAGCAGATTGCGCGCGCACTCGACCTGAGCCCAAGAACCGTGGAGATGCATGTCGCGCGAGTCCTGGCAACTTTGCAGTGCAGCACCCGCGCCGAGGCTGTGCACAAGGCCAACGAGGCCGGTTTGCTGACATGAAGCCACTTGCGGTCTTCGTGACGGCGCTGTGTGTCCTGGCGGCCAGCGCGGCCTGGGCTCCGGCGCGGGCGCAACCCTATCCGAACAAGCCCGTGCGACTGATCTTGCCGGTGGGCCCGGGCCACGCAAGCGATGCCAGGGCAAGGCAGATTGCCGCCAAGTTTGAGGATGTCTTTGGCCAGACCTTGATTGTCGAGAACCGGCCCGGGGCCAACGGATTCATCGCCGCCGAGGCGGCCGCGCGCGCGCCGGCCGATGGCTACACGCTGTTTCTGGGCAACTCGCTCACGCACGTCTACAACCCATGGCTGTTTCGCAAGATGCCGTACCGGGACGTGGAGGACTTCGCTCCCGTCACGCTGGTCGCAGGCGGCCCGTTGATGTTGGCGGTCAACCCTCAGTTGCCCGTGCGCTCGCTCGGCGAGTTGGTGGCACTGGCCAAGGCCAGGCCTGGCGAACTCAACTACGGCGCCGGTACGCGCACCACGGACGTGGTGATGCACCAGATCAAGCGCGCCACGGGCATCCAAGTCGTCGGCGTGCCCTACAAGTCACCGGGGGCTGACCTGACCGACACCATCGCCGGCCATGTGCAGATCACGTTCAATTTCTGGGCGGTTCTGGAGCCGCTGGTGAAGTCGGGAAAGCTGCGCGTGCTGGCCGTGGCGGCGCCCACCCGCCTTTCGGCCGCGCCCGACGTGCCCACGTTCGCCGAGGCCGGCGTGCCTGGCATCGAACTGCTGGCCTGGACGGGTCTCTTTGTACCGGCCGCAACGCCGCCGGACATCGTCGAGCGCCTGCAAAGGGGTGTCGCCCAGATCCTCCAGGCACCCGCGCTGCGGGACGACATCATCCGATCAGGATCCATCGTCGGTGGCAGCAGTACGGCGGAGTTCGCCGCCTTCTGGCGCGCCGACCGGGCACGAACCGGCCAGGCGCTCGCAGAAGCCGGGATCGCGCCGGAGTAGGCCGCGTCCTGCGCGTCCGGGCGTCCTGTGTGGCCGCACCCGCGCCGCGCTACTACCGTAGTCGCTGGCCTCGACGGCGGTAATTCAACGACTGTCGCCTGCTGGCAGCGGCTTGCACAATTTCTCATACCGCTGCGAATCACGCTGACGCTGCACATCCTGCACAGGCCACCACGTGGCCGCGGCGGTTACCTCGGCAGACCGAATCTCGGGCCCTGTCATCAACGGCTCTCGCAAGAAATGGATGAACGACATGAAGCTGCACCGCACGACATTGCTGGCCATGGCCGCATCGCTCACTTTCGCTTGGGGGCTGGCCACGCCCATGCTCGCCTCAGCCCAGGGTGCGCAGCAGGCCGCCGCAGCGCCGCAGCTGCCGGCGGGATTCAAGATCGTTCTCGACAACGAACACGTGCGGGTGTTCGAAAGCACGTTCGCCCCTGGGGTGGCGGTGCCGACACGGTTCTACCCGCGCCGCACCTCCTATGTCATCAAGGGACCGGCACAGATGACGACCCAGTACGCCGACGGCAAGGTGGAGACGATTACCTCGGAACCCGGTTCGGTGAGGACGATGGCCGCGGGCATGCAGGCGATCAGCAATGTCGGCAACAACGAGGTTGTCGTCCTGATCGTGATCGACAAGCGCGATCTGCCCGGGGCACAGTAGCGCCGACTGAACCGCCTAGAAGTCTGTCGGTCTTTGGGTCGGGCCCGCGTGGTGGCCATGCTCTGGCCGCAGCTCGACGAGAGTACCGGCCGGCGCAACCTGCGGCGCGAGTTGGCGCGCTTGCGCGAGGCCGGCGGCGACCGTGCCATCAAGGTCAACGGTGACTTCCTCCAACTCGCCCCCGAGGTGGCCTGCGATGTCCAGGCCTTCGAGGCCAATCTGGCCGACGGGCGGGCGGACGACGCGCTCGCGCACTGGCACGGCGCACCGGCCGACGGCTTGACGCTGGACGATGCTGCGGCCTTCGAAGACTGGCTGGCGGCCGAACGCGAGCGCCTGTTGGCCCTGCGCCGGCGCTGTCGAAGCTCGGTTCGCGCGGGCTGCGCTGAGTGCTCAAGCGCCAGGCACTACGGCCAGGTAGCGTTCGACCAGCCGCGTCCAGTAGGCGGCGCCCACGGTCAGCAGTTCGTCGTTGAAGTCGTACTTCGGGTTGTGCAGCATCGCGCCCTCGCCATTGCCCAGGCGCAGGAAGCAGCCGGGCTTCTTCTCGAGGTAGTAGGCGAAGTCCTCGCTCCCCGGCACCGGCGGGAAGGGCGCGATCACTCGCGCGGGGCCGACCAGTTCCTCGGCCACCTGGCGGGCGAAGGCGGTTTCGGCGTCGCTGTTCACCAGCACCGGATAGCCGCGTTCGTAGTCGATCGTCGCCGTGCCGCCGTAGCCCTGCACGTGCGCGGTGACGAGGGCCCTGATTCGCTGCTCGAGCTGGTCGCGCACCGTGGCGTCGAAAGATCGGATGCTGAGTGCCATCGTCGCCGAGTCGGGGATCACGTTGGCCACCGTGCCGGCATGCAAGGTACCGACGGTGACGACCGCCGTCTGCAGCGGCTCGATGTTGCGCGCCACGACGCTCTGCAGCGCCATCACCAGGCTGCCGGCAATCAGCACCGGGTCCACCGTCAGGTGCGGCCGCGCCGCATGGCCGCCGCGGCCGTGGATGGTGATGTGGGCGGTGTCGCAAGCCGCCATGAAGGGGCCGCTGCCGAAGCCGAAGTGGCCCGTCGGCACGCCCGGGTTGTTGTGCAGGCCGAAGATGGCGTCGCAGGGGAAGCGTTCGAACAGGCCATCTTCGATCATGCGTTTCGCGCCGCTGTGCTGACCCGCTTCCTCGGCAGGCTGGAACACCAGGTGCACGGTGCCCGAAAAGTTGCGCGTTGCTGCCAGGTGCTGCGCGGCGCCCAGCAGCATCGTGGTGTGGCCGTCATGGCCGCAGGCGTGCATCACGCCGGCATGGCGGCTGGCGTAGGCCTTGCCGGTGCCTTCGGCAATGGGCAGCGCGTCCATGTCGGCGCGCAGCGCGACGCTGCGCGCCGACGGGCCCGCACGGAGCGTGCCCACGACACCATGGCCACCGACGCCACGTGTCACGTCCCAGCCCCACTCGGACAGGTGGCGCGCCACCAGGTCGGCGGTGTCGACTTCCTGGAACGAGAGCTCGGGGTGCTGGTGGATGTGCCGGCGCGTGGCCGTCAGGAACCCGGCGGCGCCGGAGAGGTCGCCAATCTCGCAG
>JANPMR010000285.1:0-2571 GCA_031427055.1 Rubrivivax sp. | reverse complement strand
TTCATCATCGCCAGCAAGACCTTCACGACGCAGGAGACGATGGCCAACGCGCACGCCGCGCGAGACTGGTTTCTGAGCCGCGGCGGCCAGCACATCGAGAAGCACTTCGCGGCCACCACCACCAACGTCGCGGCGGCCGCGCAGTTCGGCATCCGCACCACCTTCGGCTTCTGGGACTGGGTGGGCGGGCGCTACTCGCTGTGGAGCAGCATCGGGCTGCCGATCGCCATCGCCGTCGGCGCCGAGAATTTCCGCGCCCTGCTGGCCGGCGCGCACGCGATGGACCGCCACTTTGCCGAGGCACCCCTGGCAAGGAATCTGCCCGCGCTGCTGGGCCTGCTGGACGTCTGGTACCGCAACTTCCACGGCTTCAGCAGTCGCAGCGTGGCGCCGTATCACCAGGGCCTGCGCCGTCTGCCGGCTTACCTGCAGCAGCTGGAAATGGAAAGCAACGGCAAGCGGGTGGACCTGGCCGGCGCCGCGCTGCCCTACGGCACCAGCCCGGTGGTCTGGGGCGAGCCCGGCACCAACGGCCAGCACGCCTACTTCCAGATGCTGCACCAGGGCACGGATGTGATCCCGGTGGAGTTCATCGCCGTCAAGACGGCCGCGCACCACCTGCCCGAGCAGCACCGCAAGCTGCTGGCCAACTGCCTGGCGCAAAGCCAGGCGCTGATGCAGGGCAAGACGGCCGCCGAGGCCGCCGCCGAGGCCGCCGCCGAGACCGCAGCAAACAGCGCGCCCACCGCCGCTGCCGGCATCGACCGCACGGTGCTGGCGCAGCACCGCAGCTTCCCCGGCAACCGCCCCAGCACCACGCTGGTGCTGGACGCGCTGACGCCGCGCAGCCTGGGCGCGTTGATCGCGCTGTACGAGCACCGCGTGTTCACCAGCGGCGCGATCTGGGGCATCAACAGCTTCGACCAGTGGGGCGTGGAGCTGGGCAAGGCGCTGTGCAGCGCGCTCTTGCCGCGCCTGCAGTCGGGCGACACGGCAGGGCTCGATGCGTCCACCGCCGGGCTGCTGGCGCGACTCAGGACATGAAGATCGTCTTCGACTTCGGCGGCGTGCTCTTCCAGTGGCAGCCGCAGCGGCTGCTGCGGCGCGAGATCGCGCATGTGGCACATGACGACGCCAGCGCCGCGCACTGGGTGCAGCACATCTTCCAGAGCTACGAAGGCGACTGGGGCGACTTTGACCGCGGCACGGTGAGCGTGCCCGACCTGGTGGCCCGCATCGCCGCGCGCACCGGCCTCACGCCGCACGAGGTGCAGCGCGTGGTGGACGGCGTGCCGCGCGAGCTGCAGCCCATCGCCGACACGGTGACGCTGCTGCGCCGCCTGCGCGACGAGGGCCACGCGCTCTACTTCCTGAGCAACATGCCCGCGCCCTATGCCGATCACCTGGAGCGCGAGCACGACTTCGTGGGCTGGTTTCGCGATGGCGTGTTCTCGGCCCGCGTCAATCTGGCCAAGCCCGACCCGGCGATCTTTGCGCTGGCCGCACAGCGCTTCGGCGCAACACCCGCCGAGCTCGTGTTTCTGGATGACCACGAGCCCAACGTGCAGGCCGCGCGCGCAGGCGGCTGGCAGGCCATCCACTTCACCGGCGCGGCCGATGCCGACGCCGCGCTGCGCGCGCTGTCCGCAGTGGGCTGAGCAAGCGCGCCGCGAGGCGTCAGAATGGCGGCCGGTTCAACAGCAAGAGGACGTACCGCTTGAGCGACGACACCCGGCGCCGCAAGTCCTGGCTCGACGGCTTCATGGCCTATCCACTGCCCGCCGGGCAGTCGGAAGCACAGACGCGCGACCACATCGTCGCGCTGGACCATGCGCTGTATGCGTTATGGAGCCTGGGCGAGAACCTCGTGCTGGGCTGGACGCTGCGCCCGCTCGGCCTGCTGCTGCTGGTCGCGCCGCACGCACTCGTCACCGAATTTGTGCAGGCCGCCCCCGATGCCGATGAGGCCGCACGGCGCGCGGCCGCGCTGCAGGACTTGCTGGCCATCGACGGCCCGCTCGACGGCGCCGCCTTCGAGCGCTCGGCACTCGCGCTGTCCTTGACGCCACACGCCGTCGATCTGCCCTTCGAGCCCGGCCACGGCGTCGGCCTCGAGGCCATGGCGGCCATCGTTGCGCGCTACGGCATCCGGCTGGTGGAAGACCGCGCCGTGATCCTGCTCGACGCGGTGGGCTTTTCGCTGCTCACGCCGCTGCAGCAAGTGGTGCAGCTGGGCAGCCTGTCGTGTTCGGTCAATTCGGCCTACGCCACGCTGTTGGGCCGCGAGATCAACATCAACTTCGCGCGCACCACCACCGGCGACGGCTTCTACATCTGGAACCGCGCCCGCGGTGTCGAGGCCAATGTCGAGCTCTACCAGTTGATGCAATTCATCCTGGCCGACAACGCCATCGCGCGCGAACGCGCCAAGTCACCGCAGACGGTGCCGCGGCTGCGCGCCTGCTTCCACGTCGGATCGCACTACGAGTTCTACCAATCCGAGGGCCTCAATCCCACGGCCTTCAGCTACCTGGTCGGTCAGGTGACGATCGAGCTGGCGCGCATGGTCGA
>JANPMR010000284.1:0-2044 GCA_031427055.1 Rubrivivax sp. | reverse complement strand
CGCGTGGCCGAGGCGCATTCGCTGAGCCCGCGCAACGTCAAGGTGCCGGGCGTGCTGGTGGACTGCGTGGTGGTGGCCGAGAAGCCCGAGTACCACTGGCAGACCTTCGCCGAGCCCTACAGCGCCGCCTACGCCGGCGAGATGCGCGTGCCGGTGGCCAGCGTCGAGCCGATGCCGATGGGCGTGCGCAAGATCGTGGCCCGACGCGCGGCGCTGGAACTGCGCCCCAACAGCGTCGTCAACCTCGGCATCGGCATGCCCGACGGCATTGCCACCGTGGCGGCCGAAGAGCGGGTGATCGACCTCATCACGCTCACCACCGAGCCCGGCGTGGTGGGCGGCATCCCCGCGGCCGGCCCCAACTTCGGCGCTGGCATCAACACGCAGGCCATCATCGACCAGCCCTACCAGTTCGACTTCTACGACGGCGGCGGCCTCGACATCGCGTTTCTGGGCCTGGCGCAGGCCGATGCCGAGGGCAACGTCAACGTCAGCAAGTTCGGCACGCGGCTGGCCGGTGCCGGCGGCTTCATCAACATCAGTCAGAGCGCCAAGAAGGTGGTCTTCGTGGGCAGCTTCACGGCCGGCGGCGCGACCAAGTTCTTGCGCGAGGTCGAGCACCGCACCTTCTCGGGCCGCGAGGCCTGGCGGCGCGGCCAGCCCGTGCTGTACGTGACCGAGCGTGCCGTGTTCGGGCTGCACGAGCGTGGCATCGAACTGCTCGAGGTCGCGCCGGGCTTGGACATGGAGCGCGACGTGCTGGCCGGCATGGCCTTCAGGCCGGTGATCGAGCGCGAGCCGCGGGTGATGGAGGCGGCGCTCTTCTCCGAGGCCACGATGGGCCTGCGCGCCCGCCTGCTGATGCTGCCGCTGGCCGACCGCTTCACCTACGACACCGCCAGCGGCACGATGTTCATCAACTTCGAGCGTCTGAGCATCCTCACCGCCGACGACGTGGAAGCCGTGCGCGCCGAGGTCGAGCGCCATCTGGCGCCGCTGGGCCACAAGGTGCGCGGCGTGATCAACTACGACCACTTCGTCCTTGACCCGCAGGTCGAAGACGCGTGGGCCGCCATGGTGCGCGAACTGGTCGACCGCCACTACAGCGACGTGGCGCGCTACACCACCAGCAGCTTCCTGCGTGCCAAGCTTGGCCCGGCGCTGGCCGCGCGCGGCGTGGCGCCGCATATCTTCGAGACGGCGGCCGAGGCACGGCGGGCGGTTGATCCAGCGGCTGCACGCTCCCGCTCATCACCGTAGTGCGCACGACACACGGCACCCTGATGCGCAAGTGATGCTGTGTTAGGTATCATCAGGTGATATGGTGTGGTGCTGATGAACGCTCCCGACATCGGCCTCGAAACACTTCTTGATCTGGACGGCAGCATCCTGGAGCAAGAAGGCGGCTACTGGATGAAGATTGAGGCACGGCGGGTCCCAACGTCGGAACATGCTCAACATGGCATCAGGTACAGCCTGACGCTGCACGACAAGTACGGCGTCCGCGTCCTGGGCTACGACAACGCACATGCAGTGAGACCGCCGAAGAGCTTCAAGTTCGCCGGGCGACGCTTGCCCTACGACCATCGTCACCGGACCTCCAGCGACAGGGGTGTGCCCTACGCGTTCGAATCGGCGTATCGGCTGTTGGAGGACTTCTTCGCAGAAGTGGATCGCGTGATCAAGGAAGCGCAGCAATGAAGACCATCGTCATCGGCGTGATGTCCCAAGAGCAAATCCGGGCGAGAGCGATCGCCATCGCCAAGGGCGCGTACAAGCCCAAGTTGGGCGAGCCCAAGATCTGGTTCACGTCCATGAAGTCGGTGGCCGAAGTACTGAGCGATCAGAATCGCGCGCTGCTCAAGGTGATACGGGAGACCAATCCGGACTCCTTGGCGGTGCTGGCCAAGTTGACGGGTCGGCAACCCGGCAATCTGTCGCGCACCTTGAAGACGATGTCGCGTTACGGGTTGGTAGACCTGCAACGCGAAAAGACCCACGTCAGGCCGGTTGTGACGGCGACCGAGTTTCGGATCCTGGCAGC
>JANPMR010000283.1:0-10208 GCA_031427055.1 Rubrivivax sp. | reverse complement strand
GGACGCCTGGCTGAAGACCCACGTCGCCGTGGTGAGCCCGATCGCCGATGCGTTCTACGCCGCGGTAAGTGACCTGAAGGCGCTGGGCCACAGCAAACCCCGCGTCATCGCCCTGTTGCAAACCATCCGCCAGGCCTTCGCGGCGCTGCGCGCGCAAGGCATCCCAGTCACCCCCGCGAAGCTGCGTGGCCTTGAATTCTTGCCCGACTGGCTGCTCGTTCGTGCTGGCCAATGGGCATTGCGCACCCCGTATGCCGAACTCGTTGTTGCGCGCCACGCGAAGGTGGCGCGCGAGGAGATGGCGGCTTTGTCCGGGCAGCTTCGCGTGTTGGTGGGACAAGCGCCGTGAACGACTCTGTCGCCATGACGCTGCTCGCCACTGGCGCGCACCCGGATAGCGTTTTGGAAGCCACGCGAGCGCCGGCTTGGCACAGTCTGGCCATCGTGGCCTGTGCCACACAACTCGAGACTGACCTTGCCAAGGGCCTGAGCCCCTCGGAGGCGGGCCTGCGTTTGAAGCGCGTCGGCACCAACCAACTCGCCGCGAAACCGCCGCGTCCGCTGTGGCTCAAGTTCCTTGACCAGTTCAGAAACCTGCTGGTCGGGGTGCTGGTGGGCGCCGCGCTGCTGGCGGCAGTCGTGGGTGACATCGAAGACGCGGCCGTGATTCTGATCGTGGTGATTTTCAATGCTGCGTTGGGCTTCTACCAGGAGTACCGCGCCGAAGCGACGTTGGCCGCCCTCAAGAGCATGCTGGCCCAACATGCCCGGGTGCGTCGTGGCGGCGAAGTGTCCAACATCCTGGCGCATGACCTGGTACCGGGTGATGTCGTGTTGCTCGAGGCCGGCGACCGGGTACCCGCCGATGGCCGGGTGCTGGCGGCGCACAACGTCGAGGTCGCGGAAGCCGCACTGACGGGTGAATCTCACGCCGTGGCCAAGCGTGTGGATGCCCTCCCGGTGGGTGAGCACCCCTTGGCCGAGCGCTCCAACATGGCCTACATGAACACGGTGGTCACCCGCGGCCGGCTCGAACTGCTGATCTGCGCCACCGGCATGGCCACCGAAATGGGCCGTATCACCGGCCTGCTGGCAGCGGCCAAGGAAAGCGCCACGCCGCTGCAGACCCAGCTCGACGCGCTGGGCAAGCGGCTGGCGATCGTTGCCGGTGTCATGGTGCTGCTGATCTTCGCCATCGGCATCGTGCGCGGCGATGCCCTGCTGCAGACGATCATGACCTCGATCGCCCTGGCGGTGGCCGCGATCCCCGAAGGCCTGCCGGCCGTCGTCACAGTAACGCTGGCCATCGGCATGCACCGGCTGGCGCGCAACCGGGCGATCGTGAAAAAGCTGTCGGCCGTGGAAGCGCTGGGGTCGACGACCGTGATCTGCTCTGACAAGACGGGCACCCTCACGCTCAACCAGATGACCGCACGCTCGCTGTACTACCGCGAGCGACGCTTGGCCGTCAGCGGCGAAGGCTATGGCGCGGGGGGTGTCATCGCCAGCGACGATGGCCAGGCACTGCCGGACTTATTGCCGCTGCTCACGCCGGCCGTGCTGTGTTCCGATTCCCGTATCCGCGACGGCCTGCTCATCGGCGATCCGACCGAGGGTGCGCTGCTTGCATTGGCCGCCAAAGGCGGTGTGGTCGCCGAATCGACGCTCGAACACAGCCCGCGCATTGCCGAGATTCCCTTCGACTCGGCGCACAAGTTCATGGCGACTTTTCACCACGACGGCACCCACGTGCGCATGTGCGTGAAGGGCGCGCCCGATGTCTTGCTGCTGCGCGCGCAGACCTACCTCGCCGCCGACGGCGTGCTGCCGTTGACCGAAGCGGCGCGCAGCACATTCGTCGCTGAGAACGGTGCGTTGGCTGGCCGTGCGATGCGGGTCATGGCGGTGGCGGGGCGTGACATTCCCGCCGAGGCATTTGACCCCTCAGGCGACCTGATGGTGTGGGCCGAGCAATTGCTGCTGATCGGGCTGGTCGGCATCATCGACCCGCCGCGGCCCGAGGCGCGTGATGCGATCGCCTTGTGCCGGCAAGCTGGCATTGCCGTGAAAATGATCACTGGCGACCACAGCCTCACCGCAGCCGCCATAGCCCACGAACTGGGCCTGAAAGGGGCGCTGCTGACAGGAGCCGAGCTCGACCGCATCGAGATCGCCGAGCTGTCCAGCCGCATCGAAGACACGGCAGTGTTTGCCCGCGTCGCGCCTGAGCACAAGGTCAAGATCGTGCAGGCGCTGAAGGCGCGCGGCCATGTCGTGGCCATGACGGGTGACGGCGTCAACGACGCGCCCGCGTTGAAAAACGCCGACATCGGCGTGGCCATGGGCATCACCGGCACCGAGGTCACGAAGGAGGCCGCCACGATGGTGCTGACCGATGACAACTTCGCCACCATCGTGCAAGCGGTGAAGGAAGGCCGCACGATCTACGACAACATCGTCAAGTTCGTTCGTTTTCAGGTCTCGACCAGCGTCGGCGCCATCGCCACCGTGCTGGGCGCTCAAGTGCTGGGGCTTCCGATGCCGTTCACCGCACTGCATATTCTGTGGATTGCCATCATCATGGACGGCCCACCGGCCATGACCCTGGGCCTGGAGCCGGCGCGCGACGGCATCATGCAGGAGCCCCCGCGCCGTGCCGACGCCCGCTTCCTTTCGCTGGGACGGCTGTCTCGATTGGCGATGTACGGGCTGACCATGGCTGCGGGCACGCTGCTGCTGTTGGACCATGCCCGACTGAGCGGCCCTGCCTACGCGCTGACGCTGGCGTTCACGACCTTCGTGCTGTTCCAGTTGTTCAATGTGTTCAATGCCCGTGTCGAGCACGCCTCGGCATTCAACCGGCAGTTCTTCAGCAACGCCAGGCTGTGGGCCGCTCTTGGCGCGGTGCTGGGTTTGCAGGTGCTGGCGGTGCATTGGTCGCCCGCACAGAACATCTTTCACACCACTGATTTGTCAGCGCAGGACTGGGCGCTGGCCGTTGCGGTCGCCTCATCCATCCTGCTGCTCGATGAAGGCAGAAAGTTGCTGCTCAAATTGATTCGTGGTGTGAAAAACGGCCCTGCATGAACGCCATTCAGGTCTATCGAGAGTTACGGTGAGTTGTGATCCATGAATGCACCAACGCACGTCAAAGTTCTTGTCGCCATCGACGGCTCCGAAGCGTCGCTCAGTGCCGCGCACCATGCCTTGCGCTTGCACACCCTGGGCTTGCAGTGCAGCTTCGTGGTGGCAACCGTTCAGGAGCCCACCTACAACATCGAGTTGATGCTGGCGCCGGGCGCCGAGGTGCTGGAACGTCTGACCGGTGCTGTGGGCGAGCGCGCGCTGGCGCAAGCCCGTTTGCTGTTCGACGCAGCGGGCGTCGGCTACGAAGTCGAAATCGGCTCGGGCGATCCGGCAAGGGCACTGCTCGATATCGCAGCGCGATTCGGATGCGCGTTCATCATCATGGGAGCCAGGGGCCACGGCGCGTTGCGCAGCGCGCTGCTCGGATCGGTGTCGCAAGCCGTGTTGCAGACATCACCACGGCCCGTAACGATCGTCCGGCTCAACGCCGATCAGCTTTGAACCATTCCACCAAAACCTGAGGAAACCAAGCCATGCGCATTCTCATCCCGGTCGACGGCAGCAGCTTCAGCAAGTCCGCAGTCAACTTCGTCGCTTCGCGCACCACCTTGATCCAGCAGCAACCCGACGTCGAGTTGCTCAACGTCCAGTACCCCGTGTCGGCACGGGTTGGGCGGGCTGCGGGCAAGGGTCTGGTGGAGTCCTACCAGGTGTCGGAGTCGAACAAGGTACTCAAGCCCTGCATGGCGACGCTCAAGCGCGCCGGGTTGATGGCCCGGGCCAAGTACGTCGTCGGCAGTCCGGGCTCGGCCGTCGGCAAGATTGCAGCCGAGGACGCTGCCGACCTGATCGTGATGGGCTCCCACGGGCACACCGGCTTTCGCAGCGTTCTCTTTGGTTCGGTGACCCATGCTGTCCTGGCATCCTGCACCACGCCCTTGCTCGTGCTGCGCGGCGACGTGGCCCCGAAGAAGGATTCGTTGCGAATCGGAATTGCTCTTGACGGTAGCAAGTACGGCGTCGCAGCAGCCAGATTCATCGCCAAACAGCGTGACCTGTTTGGCGTCGCGCCTGTGGTCACCCTGATGCATGTCGTGCCTGACCTGCTGAATCTGGTTGTGCCGGGCTACTTTGGAGGGCAGCCACTGCGGGTCGTTGAGCCTGAGCAAGTCGAGGCCATGCAGCGTGCCGCATTCGAACAAGCTGTGGCCCTTCCGAGGAAGCTTCTCGAAGCCGCCGGCCTGCAGGTCATCGAGGTGCGCTTCACGGGAAACAACGCCGGCGATGAGATCGCGGCCTGCGTCAAGAAGAACAAGCTCGATGTCCTCGCGCTTGGGTCACACGGGCGTGGCGCACTGCGATCCGTCATGCTAGGTTCAGTGTCCACGCGTGTGGCTGCCAAGTGTCAAGCACCGCTATTACTGATCAGGCTGGCGTAGCAGTCGCGAGGGACACGACAAAAGCGAAGTTGATTCAGGACTGAGAGATGGCCGGGCGCGTAGTAGATGGGCCTCGCCCTCTGCAGCTTACAGATGCCATTTGTCATGGTGGGTGTTCACGTGCGCATCTCAGGTGAACGCGAGACGGTGACCGCACGCGCGACGGGATCGCCCTGTTGAGGCGAGGTCGAGTCTCTCTGATCTGGAGCAGTGGAGCAGTGGAGCAGTGGAGCAGTGGAGCAGCCAACCAGGACGGCCGCAGGTCTGGAGTGGGCCAGCAGCGCTAGTTCGAACCCTTGACCAGCGGCGAGACCACTGTCAACCTCTTGATGCCGGCTTGCATCGGAAGGAGATGAATGACCGCTTCGAAGAATTCGTCGCCGCGATCGGTCGCCGAGCTACGTCTGCTGTACTTTGGAACCGGTGGTTGGCGACACGAATTTCTTGACGGGCGAGCGACCGCTGATGGCCGACAGCCGAAGTCGCGTCGAAGCCAAAGCGGACCCTGGCGGTGCGCTAAGCTCCCGGCAGGCACCGCCACCGCGGGCCTGCCAGGAGCCCCAACATGAGTCAACAGGGAGTGCAGATCGTTCTCGCCTTCAGTGCCGAGGACCAGGCCTGGATCCGCCGTTCGCAGATCGCCGTGCCGCGCTTCTGGGACGGCCACGCCGTGGCGCCGCAGCGCGGTGACGTGGTGCGCATCGCCGGGCGCCAGTTCGTGATCGAGGCGCGCGTCTGGGAGCACGATGGCCAGACGCCCGTGCTGCGGCTCTTCGTCGGCGACGCGCATGCGCAGAGCGACACCGTCTTTGGCTGACTTGGCCGCCGCAAACGACGCGCCCGACCGCTGCCCGCCGCGCGCGCACAGCGTCACGCGCTCGATGCAGGGCTGGCTGGCCCCGGCACGCGGGCGCCGGCCCGGCTAGCGCGGCGTGGCGCGTTCACCTCAGGGCCGCACCGGCCCGTCCGCGCGTGCGGCGCTCTTGGCCATGTTGCTGGCCCTGACGGGCTGCGCGACCCGCACGCCTGCGGTCGCCGTACCCCCACCGCCGCCGCCCCCGGCCGAGGCCGCGACGCTGCAGGCTGCACCGCCGGGCATGACGCGCCTGTACATCCTGCGCCCGGGCATCAGCGACGCCGGCAGGGCCGACAGCCCGATGGTGCTGGTCGACGGGCAGGAGGTGGCCGAACTGGGCCACCGCGGCTTCTCGTCGGTGGCCCTGCCGCCCGGCGCGCGTGAGCTGAGCCTGCGCCCGGGGCGCCACGACGCGCGCGGCTGGGCCGCGCGCCTGCGCTTTCGCGCCGCGCCGGGCGAGATCCTTTTCCTGGCCGTGCTGCGCGAGGTCGACAGCGGCGCACCCGCGCTACCGGCCGCGCCCGTGAGCCTGGCGCCGCTGCCCGGCGCCAGCGCGCGCGCCGGCGGTGTGAGCTTCGAGTTCATGCGCCAGATTGACGCCCTGCCGATGCTGCCGGCGCTGCAGTTTGCGCGCCCGCAGGTCGAGCGCATCGGCGCCAGGCCATGAGCGACCTCTTGGCGCAGCGCATCCAGCAGCTGGACCACCGCGACGCCGCGGTGGCGCAGGGCATCCACGCCGTGCTGCAGCGTGCCTACGCCCAGGAGGCGGCGCTGCTGGGCCTGCGCGACTTCGCGCCCCTGCAGCGCCGCGCCGCCGACATCCAGGGCGACGGCGACCTTTACCTGGGCGCGATCGAGCAGGGTCAGCTGTGTGGCGCGCTGGCCTTCGCGCCCGACGACGAGCCGGGCCAGTTCATCGTCAACGCGCTTGTCGTCGACCCCGCTCAGCAGCGCCGCGGCCACGGCCGCGCGCTGATGCTGGCCGCATTGCAGCTCGGTGGCGGGCATCCGTTTGCGGTGTCCACGGCGGCGGCCAACGGGCCGGCGCTGGCGCTTTACCGCGGCCTGGGCTTCGTCGAGTACCGCCGGGGCACACTGGGCGAGCAAGGTCTGGCGATGGTCAAGCTGCGCCGCATGTCCGGCCCCTAGACTCCTGCGCATGTCGGCCTTCGACCAGATCGTCCTGACCACGCCGCGCCTGCGGCTGCGCCCGCTGGGCGAAGCCGACGCGCAGGCGCTGTTCGACATGCTCTCTGACCCCGCGGTGACACGCTACTGGAGCACGCCGCCCTGGACCGACATGGCGCCGGCGCACGCACTGATCGAGCGCGACCGCCAGGCGATGGCCAGCGGCGACTACCTGCGCCTGGGCCTGGAGCGGCTGGACGACGCGGCCCTGCTGGGCAACTGCACGCTGTTTGCGATCAATGCGCAGTGCCGGCGCGCCGAGATCGGCTACGTGCTGGGCGCGGCTCACTGGGGCCGCGGCTTCATGCACGAGGCCCTGCGCGCCTTGCTCGAACACGGCTTCGCGGCCATGGACCTCAACCGCATCGAGGCCGACATCGACCCGCGCAACGAGGCCTCGGCGCGCAGCCTGCGCCGCCTGGGCTTTGCGCAGGAAGGCTACCTGCGCGAGCGCTGGATCGTCGGCGGCGAGGTCTCGGACACCGCGCTGTATGGGCTGCTGCGGCAGGATTGGCGCGCCCCGCTCGCCTGACGGCCTGCGCGATCAGGTTGGCTGGGCCAGCCAGCCGTGTGCCCACTGCAGCGCCGCGGCCATGTGGCGCAGCGCCGCCGCCGCGGGCGGCTCGCCGAGCGTGAAGCTTTCACCGCGGATGGCCAGCAGCGTGGCCGGTGGCGGCGCGCTGCCCTGCACGTCGCAATAGGCCTGGAGCAGGGCTTGCGGCGACATCGCGTGGCTGCTGAAGCTGGCGTCGCGCTGCACCTGCACGGCGCTCACGGCAAAGGGCGCGGCGGCGCTCAGGCTGGCATCGACGAAGAGCACGCGCTGGCGGCCGATCAGATCGAGCGCGTGCTCGGGTTGCAGCTGGTAGTCCTCCAGACACTCGACGCCCGCGTCGGGCGGCAGTGCGGATCGCAGTTGCTCGACGAAGAGCGGCCCCAGCGCGTCGTCGCCGCGGCTGCGGTTGCCCCAGCCGAAGACCAGCACCGGCGCGACTGCGCTCACACCGCCAGGTGTTCGAAGCGGCCCGGCCCCTCGCGGCGCGCGCGGTCCAGCGGCTCGCCCTCGGGGCCCACGAGTGACACCTCCAGCGGCATCTGCCCCAGCGCATGCGTAGCGCACGACAGACAGGGGTCGTAGGCGCGGATGGCAACCTCGATGTGGTTGAGCAGGCCCTCGGTGAGCTCCTGGCCGTCGAGGTATTCGCGCGCCACCGAGCGCACGGCCTCGTTCATGGCCTGGTTGTTGTGCGTGGTGCTGACGATCAGGTTGCACATCGTCACCAGGTCGTCGTCGCCCACCTCGTAGTGGTGGATGAGCGTGCCGCGCGGCGCTTCGATGACGCCCACGCCGCTGCGTTGTCTGTTGCCGCCGGCCATCAACTCGCCGGCCAGGATGTCGGGGTCGTCGAGCAAGTGCTCGATGACTTCCACGCAGTGCAGCACCTCGACCATGCGCGCCCAGTGGTAGGCCAGCGGCGCGTGGATGGGCGTGCCGTGGCCCCAGGCCAGGAACTCGCGGCGCGCGGCCTCGGCCAGCGGGCTGGGGATGAAGTCGCAGTTCTGCAGCCGCGCCAGCGGCCCCACGCGGTACCAGCCATGTTCGCGCCCCAGGCTGCGCAGGTAGGGAAATTTCATGTAAGTCCAGGGCTTGACCTCTTCTTCGATGAGGTCGAGGTAGCCCTGGTCGCTGGCGCCGTCGAAGAGGATCGTGCCGTCGGCCTTGCGGGCACGGATGACGCCGTTGTAGAGGTCGAGCGCGCCGTCTGCGCGCACCAGCGAGAGCATGTGTGCGCGCGACTCGCCAAAGTGGTCGTAGAGCTGGGGGTTCTGTGCGTGCAGGCTGCGGGCGATGGCCACGGCGTCCTGCGCCCAGGCCTTCATCTGCGCCACGTCGCGCAGCAGCAGCTCGCGGTCTTCGGCGCTGACGTGTTTGTTGACGCCGCCGGGCACCGAGCCGGTGCCGTGCACGCGCTTGCCGGCGGTGGCGCGGATCACCTCCTGCCCGTACTTGCGCAGCAGCACGCCCTTCTTCGCGATCTCGGGGTGGGCCTGCGCCACGCCCACGATGTTGCGGCGGTTGACTTCGGAATCAAAGCCGAACAGCAGGTCGGGCGAGCTGAGGTGAAAGAAGTGCAGCGCGTGGCTTTGCATCACCTGGCCGTAGTGCATCAGGCGGCGGATCTTGTCGGCCGTGGGCGTCACCGGCACGGCGCCGACGACGCGGTCCAGCGCCTTGCTGGCTGCCAGGTGGTGGCTGACGGGGCAGATGCCGCACAGGCGCTGCACCATCACCGGCACCTCCCAGTAGGGGCGGCCCTGGATGAACTGCTCGAAGCCGCGGAACTCGACGATGTGCAGGCGCACCTGTTGCACGCGGTTGGCGGCGTCGAGCAGGATCGTCACCTTGCCGTGGCCCTCGACGCGCGACACGGGGTCGATGGCCACGCGGCGCAGGCCGGCGGGTCGGGCGGCGGTTTCGAGGGCTGCGGTCATGGTCAGTCGTAGTGAATCAATCCGTGCCCGAGATGCGGCGTGCGCCCGGCCATCAGATCGTTGAGGAAGGACCAGAAGGCGTCGGCCGAGGGCGGGCAGCCGGGCAGGAAGTAGTCGATGTGCACCACCTCGTGCAGCGGGTGCACCTTGTTCAGCGGCAGCGGCAGTTCCGGGTCGCTGGGGATCGCGCTGCCAGCGGCCAGGCCGTGGCGGCTGGCGTAGACGTTGGTCAGCAGCACGCCCAGGTCGAGGTGGTTGCGCTGCGCCGGCAGCCCACCATTGATGGCGCAGGCGCCCACCGCCACCAGCGTCTTGCAGTGGGCGCGAAACTCGCGCAGCACCATCACGTTCTCGGCGTTGCACAGGCCGCCTTCGACGAGGCCGATGTCGCAGTGGCCCACCTGCTTGATGTCGGTGAGCGGCGAGCGGTCGAACTCGATGCGCTCGATCAGCGTGAACAGCCGCTCGTCGATGTCCAGAAAGCTCATGTGGCAGCCGAAGCAGCCGGCCAGCGACACCGTGGCCACCTTGAGCTTGCGCGGGCTGTGCGGCAAGGCGGGGGTCATCGCGACGTCCCTTCATCGCTGCGCTCGGCCTGCTCGGCCACCGACTTCTCGTCGTAGCGCCGCTGGCCGATCGGGATCACGAAGCCGCGGCGCTTTTCCAGGATCACGCCCACTGGGCAGACCTGCGCGGCGCGGTCGGTCAGCGCCATGTCGGTGTCGGCCAGCTTGCCGCTGGCGCTGTTGACGAGCAGCCGCGTGCCGATGCCGTAGCCGCCGATGGCGAACACGTTCTTGCCGTCGACCTCGTGGCTGGCGCGCACGCACAGCTCGCACAGGATGCAGCGGTTGAAGTCGAGCAGGATGTCGGGGTGGCTGGCGTCCACCGGGCGGTCGGGGTAGAACTCCTCGAAGTGCGGGCCTTCCATGCCCATCTGGTAGGCCGTGGCCTGCAGCAGGCAGTTGCCGCTCTTCTCGCAGCTGGGGCAGAAGTGGTTGCCCTCGACGAACAGCATCTGCAGCAGCGTCTTGCGGTGCGCGTCGAGCTCTTCGGTGTGGCTCTCGACGTCTTGCCCGGCCGCGGCCTGCACGGTGCAGGCGGCACCCGCGCGGCCATCCACCTTGACGGTGCAGATGCGGCAC
>JANPMR010000282.1:0-6610 GCA_031427055.1 Rubrivivax sp. | reverse complement strand
CGAGGTGCTGCGCGGCGTCAGCGTGCGCGCGCGCCAGGGCGATGTGATCTCGATGATCGGCGCCAGCGGCTCGGGCAAGAGCACGTTCTTGCGTTGCCTGAACCTGCTGGAGCAGCCCAACGCCGGGCGCATCGTTGTCGGCGATGAAGTGCTGCGTCTGGTGCCCGACCGCGATGGCTCGCTGCGTGCTGCCGACGCCGCGCAGCTGCAGCGCTTGCGCTCGCGCGTGGCCATGGTCTTCCAGCACTTCAACCTGTGGGCGCACATGACGGCGCTCGAGAACGTCATCGAAGCGCCCATCCAGGTGCTGGGCCTGAGCCGGGCCGAGGCCGTCGAGCGCGCCGAGGCCTATCTGCAGCGCGTGGGCGTGATTCACCGCAGTCACGCCTACCCGGCGCACCTCTCGGGCGGCGAGCAGCAGCGCGTGGCCATCGCGCGGGCGCTGGCGATGGAGCCGCAGGTGATGCTGTTCGATGAGCCCACGTCGGCGCTCGACCCCGAACTGGTGGGCGAGGTGCTGCGCGTGATGCGCGCGGTGGCCGACGAGGGCCGCACGATGATCGTCGTCACGCACGAGATGAGCTTTGCGCGCGAGGTCAGCAAGCACGTGGTCTTCCTGCACAAGGGCCAGATCGAGGAAGAGGGCGACCCGCGCGAGGTGCTGGCACGGCCGCGCAGCGAAAGGCTGCAGGCCTTTCTGGCCAACTCGTTGAAGTAGAGAGTCGACGCCAGAGCGCGGTGCGGGTGCTCGGTTCGGCCCCCGATAATCGCGCCGATGAGCACTGATCCTGCGCCCTGCGCCCCACCGCCGGCCCTTGTCATGGCATCGCCGGCCGACGAGCACGGCATGCGTCTGGCGCTCGACCAGGCGCACAACGCGCTGCTGGTGGGCGAGGTGCCGGTGGGCGCGGTGATCCTGCGCGACGGGCAGCTCATCGCCACCGGCTACAACCGCCCCGTCACCACGCACGACCCCACGGCGCACGCCGAGATCGTGGCGCTGCGCCACGCGGCCACCTTGCTGGAGAACTACCGCCTGCCGGAGTGCGAGCTCTTCGTGACGCTCGAGCCCTGCGCGATGTGCGCGATGGCGCTGATGCACGCCCGCTTCAAGCGCGTCGTCTTCGGCGCGCCAGACCCCAAGACCGGCGCCGCGGGGTCGGTGCTGAACCTCTTTGCAGAGCCGCGCCTGAACCACCAGACCGTGCTGCTGGGCGGCGTGCTGGCCGAGCCCTGCGGCGCGCTGCTGCGCGAATTTTTCGCCGCGCGACGCCGCGAGAAGCGGCTTGAACGCGAGACCGCCGCCGTGTCAGTCACCGCAGCCACCGCGGCGACCGTGGACGATGGCGCCATCCCCACTGGCGAGGCCGTCGAGCTGCCCCATCCGCCGCACGAACCCTGAAAGCATCCGTGTCCTCACTGACCGTTTTCTCGCCGTCCGGCGTCTATCCCCGCCCGCCGTCGCTGCGCCTGGCCGTGCGCCGCCTGCGCGGCCTGGGCTTCGATGCGGCGCTCGACGAAAGCGCACTCGCCCGCGCACAGCGCTTTGCCGGTGACGACGACACGCGGCTGGCCGCCATCCACCGCGTGGCGCAGCAGGCGCCATCGATTGCCATGCCCTCGTGCGGCGGCTACGGCCTGACGCCGCTGCTCGGCCGTCTGGACTGGAAGCTGCTGGCGCGCAGCGTCGAGAAGGGCACGCGCTGGGTCGGTCACAGCGATTTCACCGCCGTGCAGACGGGCCTGCTGGCCCACACTGGCGCCGCCAGTTGGGCCGGCCCGATGGGCTACGACTTTGGCCGCAACGACGAAGACGGCGGCGTCGACGAGGTCACCGGCGGCTGCTTTGCCGAGGCCATGGGCGGCGAGCTGGAGGCCGTGGGCTTTCGCACCGAGGCGGGCTTCGATGGCCTGTCGGTGCGCGGGCTGTTGTGGGGCGGCAATCTCAGCATGTTGTGTTCGCTGCTCGGCACGCCGCACTGGCCCACCGTGAAGGGCGGCGTGCTCTTCGTCGAGGATGTCAACGAGCATCCCTACCGCGTCGAGCGCATGCTGCTGCAGCTTGTGCAGGCGGGCGTGCTGGCGCGGCAGAAGGCGCTGCTCATCGGTGCGGTCAGCGCCTGGCGGGCCTCAAAGCTGGACCGTGGCTACACCCTGAAGACGGTGGTCAAGCGTCTTCGCTCTATGACCAAGCTGCCCATCCTGACGGGGCTGCCGTTCGGCCACGTCCAGCCCAAGGTGACGATGCCGGTGGGCCGGCGCGTGCAGCTGCTGGTGGACGGACGCAATGTGCTGATTGGCTGGTAGCGCTGGCCGCGCCGCGCGCGCCCGCAAGACGGTGGCGCGGCAAACCCTGGGCTGGCCCGATGAACCCGCATCCTAGAATCGCTGCGGTCACAGGGAGCCCGCATGCGCGGACCATCAATTGCGTTGCGCGCACTGTCGCGCTGTCTGGTCTTGGGGTCTGTGGCCTGGCTTGCTGCCGGCTGCAACAACAACCCCTGGAAGGACGATGCCGCGGCGTCCAACACGCTGTTCAGCGCCGTGCAAGAGAGCTCGCCGCGCCACCTCGACCCGACGGCCTCGTACTGGAACAACGACACCGCCTACACCTACCAGATCTACGAGCCGCTCTACGGCTACCACTACCTCAAGCGGCCGTTCCAGCTCGTGCCCAAGTGCGGCCGCGGTCGCCAAGCCCCGCTACGTGGACAAGAACGGCCAGCCGCTGCCCGACGACGCGCCCGGAGAACGGGTGGCCGAGAGCATCTATGACGTGCCCATCAAGACCGGCGTGATGTTCCAGCCGCACCCGGCCTTTGCCCGCGACGAGCAGGGCCGCCACCGCTATCACGCCATGAAGGCGGGCGATCTGGGCGAGCGCCGCACGCCGCTGGAGTTTGAGCACCAGGGCACGCGCGAACTGGTGGCCGATGACTTTGTCTACGCGCTCAAGCGCCACGCCACCACGCGCATCACGGCGCCCATCTTCAGCACCTTTGCCGAGTTCGTGGTCGGCCTCAAGGACTACGCCGCGGTCATCAAGAAGGAAGACGCGGCGCTGCGCAAGGGCCTCGACCCGGCCAGCCAGGACAAGCCCTTTCTCGATTTCCGCCAGTGGCCACTGGCCGGTGCCAGCGCGCCCGAGAAGCACCTGCTGCGCGTGCGCATCAAGGGCAAGTATCCGCAGTGGAGCTACTGGATGCAGATGACCTTCATGGCCCCCGTGCCGTGGGAGGCGGATGCCTTTTACGCCCAGCCCGGCATGGCCGAGCGCGGCCTGAGCATGGATGTGTGGCCGGTGGGCACGGGCCCGTACATGATGGTGGAGTACGTCAAGGACCGCCGCCATGTCCTGAAGCGCAACCCCAACTACCGCATCGACACCTACCCGTGCGAGGGCATGCCCGGCGACAAGGAGGCCGGCCTGCTGGACGACTGCGGCAAGCGCATGCCCTTCATCGACACCCTGGTCTCGACCATCGAGCGCGAAGCCGTGCCGCGACGCGCCAAGTTCCGCCAGGGCTTCTACGACCTCGAGGTCTTCGAGCGCACCGACACCGGCATGGACTACCTGGTGGCCATGCAGGACAGCGAAGACGTGCGCCGCGAGTACCTGGACAAGGGCTTTCGCCTCAACCGCGGCTCTGACGTCAACAGCTACTTCATCGGGTTCAACATGCTCGATCCGAACATCGGTGACGGCGACATAGGTGTCAACAGCCCAGAGCAGAAGGCGCGCAACCGCAAACTGCGCCAGGCCATCGGCGTCGCCATCGACTGGGAGGAGTACGCCAAGATCTTCCCCAAGAAGGCCGGCGACACGGCGATGAGCCCGCTGCCGCCTGGCATCTTCGGCAGCCGCGAGGGCACGCCCGAGGGCGTCAACCCGGTGACCCATGTCTGGACGGATGGCAAGGCGATTCGCCGGCCCGTCGGCGACGCCAAGGCCTTGATGGTCGAGGCCGGCTACCCCAGCGGCCGCGACGCCAAGTCGGGCAAGCCGCTGGTGTTGAACTACGACTACTACGCCCAGCCCACGCCCGAGAACAAGGCCGAGATCGACTGGGTGGTGCGCCAGTTTGCCAAGATCGACATCCAGCTCGAGGTGCGCGCCACCGACAACAACCAGTTTCAGGACAAGGTGCGCAAGGGCAAGTACCAGGTCTTCTGGCTGGGCTGGAACGCTGACTACCCGGACGCCGAGAACTTTCTCTTCCTGCTGGGCAGCAGCGCCGGCAAGACCAAGTTCGACGGCGAGAACACCGCCAACTTCAGCAACGCCGAGTACGACCGCTTGTTTGCGCAGATGAAGCTGGTGGATGACGGGCCGGCCAAGCAAAAGTTGATTGACGAGATGGTGGCCATCGCGCGCAACGAGGCGCCCTGGTCGATGGGCTTCTTCCCCTACGCATCGGCGGCGGCGCAGCACTGGGTGCACAACTACAAGCCCGCCATCCTGATCCGTGACCACGGCCGCTACCTGCGCCTGGACGTACCGGCGCGGCTGGCCGCGCTAAAGACCTGGAACCGCCCGCTGTGGTGGCCGCTGGGCCTCTTGCTGGCGGCCGTGGTGGCCTTGGTGTGGGTCGCGCGGCGTCAGCTGCGCCAGCGCGAACGCACCAACGCGCGCGGCGAAGTGCTGGCCTGATGAGACCGCCGCGATGCTGAACTTCCTGCTGCGCCGGCTGGCCTACGCCGTGCTTGTCTTGCTGGGCGTCAACCTGGTCACCTTCATTCTGTTCTTTACCGTCAACACGCCCGACGACATGGCGCGGCTCAACCTGGGTGGCAAGCGCGTCACGCAAGAGTCGATCGAGAAGTGGAAGAGCGAGCGCGGCTACAACAAGCCGCTGTACCTCAACCCGCAGCAGCAGGGCACGGCGCAGGTGACCGAGACGATTTTCTGGGAGCGTTCCGTGTCGCTCTTCGCGCTCGACTTCGGCCGCGCCGACAGCGAAAGCGCCGGTGACATCGGCCACGAGGTCAGCTCGCGCATGTGGGTCAGCCTGCAGATGGCGCTGCCGCTGTTTGTGCTGCAGGTCATCGCGAGCACGGCCTTTGCGCTGCTGCTGGTGATGTTCAGGCACTCGGCGCTCGACTTCTGGGGCGTCGTCAGTTGCGTCGTGATGCTCTCGATCTCGAGCCTGTTCTACATCATCGTCGGCCAGTTCCTGTTCTCGCGCGTGCTGATGCTGGCGCCGATCTCGGGCTATGCCAGCGGGCTTGATGTGTTCAAGTTCTTGGCGCTGCCGATCGGCCTGTCGCTGCTGGCGCGGCTGGGCGGCGAGGCGCGGCTGTACCGGGCCATGTTTCTCGAAGAGATTGGCAAGGACTATGTGCGCACGGCGCGTGCCAAGGGCCTGGCCGAGAGCGCCGTGCTCTACCGCCACGTGCTGCGCAACGCGCTCATCCCCATCATCACCAGCGCCGGCAGCTACCTGCCCTACGTCTTTCTCGGCAGCCTGGTGTTCGAGAGTTTCTTCGGCCTGCCGGGCCTGGGCGCCTACGTCATCGAGGCCATCGGCAAGCAAGACTTCGCCATCGTGCGCACCATGGTCTTCCTGGGCTCGCTGCTCTACATCGCCACCTATGTGCTGATTGACGTGGCCTACACCTGGGTCGACCCTCGCGTCCGGCTGGCCTGAGCGCTTTCGAATCAACCCGCCATGCCCAAGCTCGTACTGCTCTGGACCGACGTCGCCATCTGGCTGATGGTGGCGGCGCTCGTGGCCTACGCCGCCACGGTGCTGCGCAAGCCCGATCTTGCGGCCAACTGGCGCAAGGTGTTTCGCGATGGGCCGGCGCTGGCCTCGTCCGTCATCCTCGTCATGTGTCTGGCAGTGACGCTGCTCGACAGCGTGCACTACCGCCGCCTGCTGCCCGCGGCGGCAGGCACCACGGGTGCAGCGCCGGCCTACGACACGCGCACGCGCTCGCTGTTGGACACGGCGCTCTCAGACTTGGTCGATGCGCGCGAGTCCACCTACTCGCGGCCGCTGGCCTTCCTGGGCTTCACCAAGGAGTCGCTGCTCGTCAACGGCGAGGTCAAGCGCGTGGCGCCGCGGCTGGTCTTCGGCGGCAGCCATCTCAAGAACCCCGAGACCGAATGGGCAGCCGACGTGGCCTCGCGCGCGGCGGGCGGTTTGGTCGTCGGTGCGCTCATCGCGCTGGCACTCAGCGCGGCGCTGCTGGCCCTCATCGCCCGCGCCCAGGGCATGAGCTTCACCGCTGCCTGGGCGCACGTGCGCCACGTGCAGGGGCAGGTGCCGTGGCACGTGGCCCTGGGCACGATCTGGGCGATCGGCCTGCTGGCCGGGCCGGCCGCGGCCTTGTCCGGGCCCTACCACCTGCTGGGCACCGACCTCACCGGCAATGACGTGCTCTACCAGTCGCTCAAGAGCATCCGCACCGCCTTCGTCATCGGCACCCTGGCGACAGTGGCCACGCTGCCGCTGGCCGTCACGCTGGGCCTGCTGGCCGGCTATTTCAAGGGCTGGGTGGACGAGATCGTGCAGTACCTCTACACGGTGTTGTCGTCGGTGCCCAACGTGCTGCTCATCGCCGCCTGCGTGCTGATGGTGCAGGTGTTTCTGGACAAGAACCCCGA
>JANPMR010000281.1:0-6990 GCA_031427055.1 Rubrivivax sp. | reverse complement strand
TGGGCGCCACCTCGGACGAGGCCGCGATCTACGGCAACTACACCGGCCTGCAGAAGAAGGGCGCACACCTGCTGCTGGGCGGCAGCCTTGCCTACCGCGGCGAGGGCGGCTACTTTGCTGATCTCAGCGCGGCCGATCTCGGCATCGACACGCGCAGCCTGCGTGCCCAGACCGGCCACGAAGGCCTGTACTCGCTGCAGTTCGGGCTGGCCGAGATCCCGCGCTACTTTGCGCAAGGCGCGAGCACGCCCTTCGTCGGCAGTGGCGGCAATGCCTTGAGCTTGCCTGCCGGGGTGGGCTTCCCGGCCGCGACCACGGCGGCCATGCCCTTGGGCAGCAGCTTGCAGCCAGTGCAGATCGGCTACCAGGCCAAGCGTTTCGACCTCGCCGGCAAGTGGGTGGGCCAGCCCAACTGGACCTACCGCGTCAGCCTGCGGCGCGACGTGCGCGACGGCACCCGGCCCACCGCGGGTTCGTTCTTCTCCACCGCCTCGCAACTCGCCGCGCCAGTGGACGAGACCACCGATCAGCTCGAGGTGGGTGCCGCGTACGTGACGCCGCAATTCCAGGCCACGCTGGCCTACCAGTTGTCGCAGTTCAAGAACGGCAACGCATCGCTGAGCTGGGACAACCCCTTCCAGGCGGTGCAGGGCGGCGACACGCGCGGGCAACTGGCGCTGGCACCCAACAACCAGTTCCAGCAGATCGTGGGTTCGGCCGGCTATCAGATCAGCCCGACCATCCGCGCCAGCGCCGACTTTGCGTGGGGCCTGGGTGAGCAGAACGCCGGCTTCCTGGCGCCCACGCTCAACAGCAATCTGGCGCTGCCGGTGCCGACCCTGCCGGCGCAGTCGCTCGACGGCCAGGTCGAGACCTTCAACTTCAACGCCAGGATCACCGCCGCGCCAATGGACGGCCTGCGCCTGAACGCGAGCTACACGCACGACGTGCGCGACAACCAGACGGCGATACAGGCCTATCCGCAGGTGGCGACCGACATGTTCCTGCGCCCGGCGCTGCGCAGCAACACGCCGTTTGACCTGACGCAGGACCGCGTCAAGCTGAGCGCCGACTACCGGGGGCTTGCGAACTGGAAGCTCAGCGGCGGCCTCGACTGGGACAATCGTCAACGCGCGTATCAAGAGGTCGTGACCACCACCGAGACCACGCTCTGGGCGCGCGCCACCGTGCAGGCGAAGGAGACGCTGGCCCTGGCCTTCAACGCCGCCTACGCCGACCGCAGCAACTCCACCTACGGCGTGGCGTACTGGTTTGGCTCGACCAGCAACCCGCTGATGCGCAAGCTCAATCTCGCCGCGCGCGAGCGGGGCACGCTCGGTGCCCGCGCCGACTGGGCCGTCTCAGAGAAAGTGAGCCTGGGCCTCGGCGCCGACTGGACGACCGACGACTACCCCGACACCGTGATCGGCCTCAACAAGTCAGAGGCAGCAAGCGTGGTCGCCGACATTTCGGTCGCGGTGTCGGAGCAGACGACCCTGCGCGCCTTTGCACAAGGCGAGAGGCTCAGCTCACGCCAGACCGGCAGCCAGTTCTTTGGCGTGGCGGACTGGTCCGGCCAGGTCGACGACCGCTTCCAGGTGCTCGGCTTCGGCGTCAAGCATGCCGCCATCGCCGACAAGCTGGACATCGGCGCCGACGTCTCCTTGTCGCGCTCGCGCAGCGAGACCACGGTGCAGACCGCGGTCGGCGAGCCGCCCTTCCCGCAGGCCAAGACGACCCTGGACACCGTGAAGGTCTACGCAAGCTACAAGCTGCAGGACAACTTGTGGCTCACCGGCAGCGCCCTGCACGAGGTCTACCAGTCGCAGGACTGGCATCTGGACGGCGTGCTGCCGGCCACGGTGCCCAACCTGCTGAGCTTTGGCGCGCAGTCGCCGCAGTACCGCGTGAGCACGCTGCGCTTGGCCTTGCGCTATCGCTTCTAGCCGCTGTTCCTAGCCCTTGGTCGCGCTGGCCAGGCCCGCACAGCGCGCGGCATCGACCGGATGCCCGGCGGCGGCAAAGCGTGCCGCCGCGGCGGCAAAGTGCGCCGCGGCGGCTTGCGCGCCCTCGCCGCGCGCCAGCGCCAGGTGGGCGCGCACCTCGTCGTGCGCCGCGTACCAGGCCGGCAGCCGCATCACGACATCGGCCAGGTAGGTCGACTGTGTCTCGTACTCCTGCGCCAGGTCCAGCCGCTGCGCGCGTGCCGCGGCAATCGCCGCCGGCATCGCGAAGGTGATGCGGCAGCCGGGGCAGGTTTCGAGCGGCCCGCGCACGGCATCGCGCGCTTCGTCCAGCGCGTGCGAGGCCGCCTCGGGCGTGGCGGCAAGCTGGATGCGCGCGCCGTAGATGCGGTCCATGAGGTGAAAGCCGATGTCGGTCTGGCGGGCGAGGTCCAGCGCATCGTCCAGCAGATCGCGGGCCTCCTCGCGGTGGCCGCGGTGCATCGCCACCTCGGCCAGGCGCTGCAGCGAGAAGGCCTCGCCGGTGGCGCCGCCGATGTCGCGGTGCAGCCGCGCGCCCAGGCGCAGGTGCTGCTCGGCGCCGTCGAGGTCGCCCGACAGCCACTCGGCCTCGCCGCGCAGCGTCACGCCGAACGCGTGGCCGCGCGCGGCGCCGATGCGCTGCGCCTCTTGGGCCAACGCCGCGGCGAAGGCGATCACTTCGGCGTAGGGCCGGGCGCCATAGAGAAAACGCTGCGTGATGCACAACTGGCCATCGAACACGCGTGCCGCCAGGTGGGGCACGTGTTGCGTTTCGTGCAGATCGGCCCACACGCTGCGGTGCAGCTCGCCGCGCGCGTGGGCCGCGGCGGCCTGCGCCCATGAGGCCACGACGATGCCCGCCGTGTCGCCCACCTGCAGCGCAAGGCGGCGCGCCTCACCCGCCTTGGCGGTGCCCAGGGCCGGATCGGTGGCGCCCAGCGCGGCCGCGCCGCTGTAGGCCAGGGCCTCGCACAGCCGGCCTTCCACGCTTTGCGGGCGCAGGCCGGCAAGCACTTCGAGTGCGCCCTTGGGGTCGCCTTGCTTGACCTGCGCCAGCGCGCTCTTGGCCAGCAGATCCTGCGCCGCGGGCTCGCCGGCGGCGGCCGCCGCGGTGCGGTAGGCGGCCACCGTGCCCGGGTCACCCAGCGCGTCGAGTGCCTCGGCGCGCAGGCGCAGCGATTCGGGCTCGGCGCCTTGCACCTTGAACAGCAGGTCCAGATGCCGCAGCGCGTCGCTGAAGGCGGCCAGGCGCATCGCTTCGCGCGCGGCCGCCAGCAGCCAGGGCGCGGCGTCGCGCGGGTGTCCGGCGTCGAGCCAGTGGTGCGCCACGAGCGCCGGCGCCGCGTCGAGCTCGGCCAGCCGCTGCGCGGCCTGGCGGTGCATGCGCAGCCGCTGGTGCGGCGCAATCTGCTCGATCAAGGCCTGTCGCACCAGGTCGTGCCGGAAGCGATAGCGCGAGCCGGTCAGCACCAGCACCTCGGCTGCCAGCGCGGTGTCCAGCACGCCCAGCGCATGGGCCTGGGCGTCGGGCACGATGGCCACGGCGGTGAGGGCGTCGAACTCGTCGCCGGCCAACGCCATCCACTTCAGCGCCGCCAGTGTCGATTCGGACACGTCACACAGGCGTGCCGCGATGGCCTCGCTGGCGGTGCGGGCCAGCCGGCCGCCGGGCTCGGCGCCAACGCTGCGTGCCAGCTCGATGGCGGCGAAGGGGCTGCCCTGGGCGTCGCGCACGATGCGCTGCACGGTGTCGTCGGGCAGCGCGCGCGGCGCGGCCTGCAGGACCAGGCGGCGTGACTCGTCGTCGGCCAGGGGTTCGAGGTCGATGGCGCGCATCACGCCGGCCCCCAGCAGCCGCGCGGCGCCGCGCCCCAGGGCGCTGCCGGGCGCGGGCGGCCGCGTCGCCAGCAGCACGCACACCGGCGCGCCAGTGCTGGCCAGGTGCATCAGCACGTCGACATCGGCGTCGGCGATGAGGTGCGCGTCGTCGACCTGCACCAGCACCTCGCCGCCACGCGCCGCGGCCAGCAGCAGCCGGCGCAGCGCACCGATGACCTGGTGGCGGCCCAGCGGCCCGGGCAGCTCGGGCGCAGGGGCCGCCAGCGGGCTGAGCAGCGCCAGCACCGAGCGTGCCGGCGCGCCCACGCCGTCGAGCGCGCTGCGGTCGGCCAGCAGCACCTGTTCCACCAGCGCGGCGATGGCCGCATAGGCGCGCCCAAGCTGCGACGCGTCGATGCCCACGACCGTCCAGCCGCGCTGGCGCGCCTGCGCGTCGAGCTCGCGGCAGAAGGCGGACTTGCCGATGCCCGCCGGGCCGCGCAGCACCAGGCCGCCAGGCCGCTCGCGCGGCGCCGTGCCCAGATGCGCCAGCGCCTGGGCCAGCGCCAGCCCGCGGCCCACGTAGGCCGGGCCCGCCGGCTGCAGACCGGCCAGGCAGCGTCCGTACAGGGCCTCGGTCTCGGCGTCGGGCGTGACGCCCAGCTCGCGCTGCAGGGCCTCGCGCAGATGGGCATACCAGCGCACCGCAGCAGCGCGGTTGCCGCCGGCCAGTTCGCGCGCCATCAGCTCGCGATGGGCCGTCTCGTCGGTGGGTTCGGCGCGCACCAGGCGCTCGTGGTCGCCGGCCGCACGCAGCAGATCGACGAAGCAGGCGTGCAGGCGTTCGCGTGCCGGCTCGGTCCAGGCCTCGTAACGGGCGCTGGGCAGCAGGTCGCTGGCATAGGCCTGGGCGGCCTGTGCGCAGGCGTCGGCGTCACGGTCTTTCAGGGCGATGCGCGCCTGGTGCTCGAAGGCGTCGGCGTCGATCCGCACCGGGCCGTGCGGCCAGAGCGCCACCTCGCCGCCTTGCAGCACCAGGCCTTCGTGGCGGCCGAGTGCCTGGCGGGCGTGGTGAGCCGCTTTGCGCAGGTTCGCGGCACCGGCCTCGGGCTCGAGCTGCGGCCACAAGGCGTCGACCACCTGCTCGCGGCTGAGGCGGCGCCGCGGCGCCAGGCTCAGCAATTGCACCAGGTGGGTGGCGCGCAGGCTGGGCCAGCTTTCGGGTGCGACGGTCACGCCGCCCACCGCCACCGAAAAGTCGCCGAGCAGGCGCACATCAAGGCAGTCGGGTGCGGGGCGCTTGTCGTCGGGTTGGAGGAACTCAAGATGGCTCATGGTTCCCGCAGTGTGCACGGGCCGCCTGCGGCGGCACAAGCACCCTGCCGGCCAGGAACGTTTCAGGAACGCCGTGCGGCGAAGCTGCCGTCCCACAGGCCCATCCAAGGCCTGCCAACCCCCACCGGAGCTAGCCATGACATACCCCACCACCGCGCTGTCCATTCCGGGCGGCGGCTCGGCGACCCTGACCTTGCCAGAACCGATGACGCCTGCGGCGCTGTCGCACTTCGAAGCGGCACTGTCCAGCTACCTGCGCACGCTGCGCCGAGACCTGGTTGGCGCCGAGGGCGACGCCACCGATCCCGGCGCCATCGAGTACGCCTCGTGGGCGATCCGTCAACACTGAACAAGCGAGACACTGCCATGACCGAAACCCTCTACCAGCGCCTGGGCGGCACCGAGCGCATCGCCGTCATCGTTGACGACGCCATGGACCGCCATGCCGTCAACCCCCTGCTGGCACCGCGCTTCAGCGGCAAGGACCTGCCGCGTCTCAAGCAACTGGGCACGCAGTTCGTGTGCATGGGCGCGGGCGGCCCGCAGGCCTACGAGGGCCGCGACCTGCGCACCGCACATGCCGGCATGAACGCCAGCGAGCAGGAACTGGTTGCAGCCATCGACGACTTCGTCGCCGCGATGCAGGGGCAGGGCGTCGGCGCGGCCGAAGTCAACGAGGTGGTGGGCCTCATGTACTCGCTCAAGGCCGAAGTGCTGCGGCTCTGATCGCACCCAGGGCCGGGCCAGCCCGGCCCGGCCGGCGTCATGCAATCACACCCTGTTGATCTGTAGCAAGTGCCCCTCGGGGCATGCCCCTTAACGTGCGGCCCAGGTTGATACAAGCGACCCGGCAGCAAGGCCGGAATCGAACAACAGGGCGGCTCGTCGGGTCGGCCACGCGTGACATCAAAGCACGCGGCTGACACCCGGAATCGGACCCGCCAGGCGAACAGGCCGGCGCATGAACGCGTACGTCGTCTTCCTGCTGTACCTCACCGCGATCCTCGGCTTCGTGGCGGTGACGCTGCTGCTGAACAAGCTGCTGGGCCCCAAGCCGGCCTATACCGAGACCAAGCTCGAACCCTTTGAGTGCGGCGCAACGCCGGTGGGCACGGTCAACGTCAAGGCCGTGCCGATCAAGTACTACGCGGTGGCCATCATCTTCATCCTGTTCGACCTGGAGACGATCTTCCTCTTCATCTGGGCCCTGGGCGCGCAGCCGCTCACCGGCTTCATGCTGCTGACCTTCCTGTTCTTCATGACGCTGCTGGTGCTGATCGTGCTGTACGTCTACAAGGCGCGGCTGATCGAGATGGTCACCGAGTGAACGCGCCCCCAAGCTCACTGCGTTCGCGGCCCCCCGAGGGGGCTGAGTGCCGCGGCTCCAAGTCCGCCTGCGCGGACTTGGACGGCACGAAGGCCAGCCGCGTCTCGCGGCTGGCGCTCAGCACCTTCGGAACGGCCGGGCGGTGCTGAGATGTATCAACGCACCATCCCCATCGCGCCGGCCGACCACAGCAAGGACGGCGCCTTCGAATACCTGACGACGCGCAAGGACGAGCTGATCGGCTGGGCGCGCAAGTTCTCGATCTTTCCGTACCCCTTCGTCACCGCCTGCTGCGCGATGGAGTTCATGGCCGTCAGCGCCACGCCCTACGACACCGACCGCTTCGGCGCCGCCCTGCCGCGCTTCAGCCCGCGCCAGGCCGATCTGCTGATGGTGGTGGGCACCGTCACGCACAAGCAGGCGCCGATCCTGCTGAAGGTCTACGAGCAGATGTGCGAGCCCAAGTGGGTGATGGCCTTCGGCGTCTGCGCCACCAGCGGCGGCTTCTATCAAAACTACGCGGCA
>JANPMR010000280.1:0-4208 GCA_031427055.1 Rubrivivax sp. | reverse complement strand
GCCTGCAGCCCGTTGATGCCCTCGACGTAAGCCTTGTCGAACTGCACCGGCACGCCAAACGCAATGGCGCTCATGATCGTCGCCTTGTGCGCGGCGTCGATGCCTTCGATGTCAAACGTCGGGTCGGCCTCGGCGTAGCCCAGGCGCTGCGCTTCCTTGAGCACGACGCCGAAGTCCAGCCCCTTGGCGCGCATCTCCGAGAGGAGGAAATTGGTGGTGCCGTTGATGATGCCGGCCACCCACTCGATGCGGTTGGCCGTGAGGCCCTCGCGCAGCGCCTTGATGATGGGAATGCCGCCGGCCACCGCGGCCTCGAAGGCGACGACCACGCCCTTGGCGCGCGCGGCCTCGAAGATCTCGGTGCCGTGCACGGCCAGCAGCGCCTTGTTGGCGGTGACGACATGCTTGCCGGCGGCTATGGCCTCGAGCACCAGCGTGCGCGCGATGCCGTAGCCACCGATGAGCTCGACCACGATGTCGATCGCCGGGTTGGCGATCACCGCGCGCGCATCGGCCACCACCACCACGCCGTCGCCCACCACCGCGCGGGCGCGTGCGGTGTCGAGGTCGGCCACCATGGTGATGGCGATGCCGCGGCCGGCGCGGCGGCGGATCTCTTCCTGGTTGCGCTGCAGCACCTTGAAGGTGCCGCTGCCGACGGTGCCGATGCCGAGCAGGCCGACCTGGATGGGTTGCATGGATTCGTTCAAGCGGCGTGCCGTTTGCGGTAATGGGACAGAAAGCGCTCGATGCGCTTGATGGCTTCGCCCAGGTCATCGACGTTGGGCAGGAAGACGAGGCGGAAGTGGTCGTGCGCGATCCAGTTGAAGCCCGTGCCCTGCACGATCAGCACCTTCTCGTCGGCCAGCAACTCGTAGGCAAACTGCTGGTCGTCGGCGATGGGGTAGACCTTGGGGTCGAGGCGAGGAAACATGTACAGCGCCGCCTTGGGCTTGACGACGCTGACGCCGGGGATCTGCGACAACATGTCGTAGGCCAGGTCGCGCTGCCGGCACAGGCGCCCAGTGGGCGCCACCAGGTCCTTGATGCTCTGGTAGCCGCCCAGCGCGGTCTGGATGGCCAATTGCCCTGGCGTGTTGCTGCACAGGCGCAGGCTGGCCAGCATGTTCAGGCCCTCGATGTAGTCGCGGGCATGGCGCTTCTCGCCGCTGACCACCATCAGCCGGCACGGTAGCCGCAAGAGCGGTAGTTCTTGCTCAGGCCATTGAAGGTAATGAACAGCACGTCGTCCGCCAGGCTGGCCATGCTGGTGTGCGTGTGGCCGTCGTACAGCGTCTTGTCGTAGATCTCGTCGGCAAACACCACCAGCTGGTGCTGGCGCGCCAGCTCGATGATCTGCAGCAGCAGCGCATCCGGGTACAGCGCGCCGGTGGGGTTGTTGGGGTTGCAGACGATGATGCCGCGCGTGCGCGGGCCAATCTTGCTGTGGATGTCGGCGATGTCGGGCAGCCAGCCGGCGGCCTCGTCGCAGATGTAATGCACCGGGCGACCGCCCGCCAGGCCCACCACGGCGGTGTAGAGCGGGAAGTCGGGCGTCGGGACGAGGATCTCGTCGCCATCGTTGAGCAGCGCGGTGATGCTCATCTGGATCAGCTCGGAGGCACCGTTGCCCAGGTAGACATCGTCCACCGTCACGCCCTTGACGCCCTGCTGCTGCGTGTAGTGCACCACCGCCTTGCGCGGCGCGAAGAGGCCCTTGCTGTCGGTGTAGCCGGCCGCGTGCGGCAGGTTGCGGATCATGTCCTGCACGATCTCATCGGGCGGCTCGAGCCCGAACGCGGCCACGTTGCCGATGTTGAGCTTGATGATCTTGTGGCCCTCGTCCTCCATCTGCCGTGCCTTGTCGAGCACGGGGCCGCGGATGTCGTAGGCCACGCTGGCGAGCTTGCTGGACTTGGCGATCGGTTTCACAACGCGTGGACCTCGGGGCGGACAGGGGCTGAGCGGACTCTAGAATTATCCACGCATGAAGTTCCAGCCCGACACACTGCCCGGCGTCAACGTCGTCACCCGCCACGAGAGCAAGCGCCTGTGGGTGGGCGCGAGCGCGTACGCCCACAGCGTGCTCGTGCCCTGGTCGGGCGCCGTGCTGCCGTGGGCGCCACAGGCCTTCGATGCGCTCGACGCGGCCGCCTTCGAGCAAATCCTGGCGCTGCGGCCCGAACTGGTGATCTTTGGCAGCGGACAGCGGCTGCGCTTTGCCGCGCCGGCACTCATGCGCTCGCTGATCGAGCGGCGCATCGGCGTCGAGACCATGGACACACCGGCCGCCTGCCGCACCTACAACGTGCTCGTCAACGAGGGCCGCCAGGTGGTGGCCGCGCTGTTGCTCCAGAGCGCCCCGGACGGGGGCTGAACGGACCCGCTCCGCGATGACTTTATAATTCGCTTTGCAGCCGGCTTCGGCACCAGCGCAGTGCGAGAAAACCATCCATGACGCCAGTCATCAATAAAACCATTCCGGAATTCGAGGCCTTGGCCACTGGCGGCGTGAAGTTCACGCCGCAGTCGCATCTGGGCCACGCCGTGGTGCTGTACTTCTATCCCAAGGACAACACCCCCGGGTGCACGACCGAGGCGATGCAGTTCCGCGACCAGCACAAGGCCTTCATCAAGGCCGGCGCCGTGGTGTTTGGCGTCTCGCGCGACAACTTGGCCAGCCACGACAAGTTCAAGGCCAACCTCGAGTTGCCCTTCGACCTGATCGCCGACACCGAAGAAAAGCTCTGCCACATGTTCGGCGTGGTCAAGAACAAGATCATGTACGGCAAGAAGGTCAAGGGCATCGAGCGCAGCACCTTCCTGATCGACGCCGGCGGCGTGATGCGCGCCGAGTGGCGCGGCATCAAGGTGGCCGGGCACGTTGACGAAGTGCTCGCCGCAGTGAAGGCGCTGAAGAAGGCCGCTTGAGCATCGCCAGCCACCGCAGCCGACGCCCAGGCGACGGCCACGCTACGCAAGTCCAGCCGCACAGCAGCCTGTGCGGCTTTTTTGCTTTTTCATAGGCGTTTCACGACATGCCCCTGCCCAAACCGCCGTCCAAGAAGGGCGATCTGCTCAAGGGCGCCGACTACGAGGCGCAAGCCGCGCCGCGCGCTGACAAGCGATCGCTCAAGACCCGCGCGGCCGAAGTGCCGACGCAGGCCGCGCTCGACCTGCAAGATGGCGCTGGCGCGGTGGCTGCGATGCCGGTGGTGCGCACCGCTGCCGCGCCCGCGCGCCCTGCGCCTGCGCCCGCCGTCGCCGTCGCCGTCGCCGCGGCAGCCGCGCCCAAGCCGCGCAAGCCCCGTGCGGCCGGCCCGGCCAAGCTCTTCGTGCTCGACACCAACGTGCTCATGCACGACCCGATGAGCCTGTTCCGCTTCGAGGAACACGACGTCTTCCTGCCGATGATCACGCTGGAAGAGCTGGACGGCCACAAGAAGGGCATGAGCGAGGTGGCGCGCAGCGTGCGCCAGGTCAGCCGCGAACTCGACAAGCTGGCCACGCTGGCCGCCAACGACGGCGCGCTGGATGCCCAGGCCGGCATCGAACTGGCCAAGACCGGCCACCGCGAGGCCGGCGGCAAGCTCTTCTTCCAGACCACCTTTCTCGACTTCAAGCTGCCGCCCGGCCTGCCGCAGGGCAAGGCCGACAACCAGATCCTGGGCGTGGTGCAAAGCCTTCGCGAGCAGCACCCCGGCCGCGATGTGGTGCTGGTGTCCAAGGACATCAACATGCGCGTCAAGGCGCGCGCCCTGGGCCTGCCGGCCGAGGACTACACCAACGACAAGACGCTGGAAGACGGCGACCTGCTCTACACCGGCGTGCTGGCGCTGCCGGCCGACTTCTGGGATCGCCATGGCAAGACCATGGAGAGCTGGCAACAGGGCGGCTTCACCTTCTATCGCATCAGTGGCCCGCTCGTTCCCGCGCTGCTGATCAACCAGTTCGTCTACCTCGAAGTGCCGGGCGCCGCACCGCTGTATGCCCGCGTCACCGAAATCACCGGCAAGACCGCCGTGCTCAAGACCCTGCGCGACTACGCCCACGGCAAGAACGCCGTCTGGGGCGTGACGGCACGCAACCGCGAACAGAACTTCGCCCTCAACCTGCTGATGGACCCGGACTGCGACTTCGTCACCCTGGCCGGCACGGCCGGCACGGGCAAGACGCTGATGAGCCTGGCCGCCGGCCTGGCCCAGGTG
>JANPMR010000279.1:0-1513 GCA_031427055.1 Rubrivivax sp. | reverse complement strand
GAGGCAAGGCTGTCCTTGGACGCCGGCCGTCCGCGCGCCGTGCGCGCCGCGGCGGCCCTGATCAGCGCCGCCGACGAACGGGCCGTGATCGACTTGATGGACAACCCGGCGCGCTTTCTGGCGCGCCAGCCGGCCGGCGTGGTCAAGCACCCGGACCTGATCCTGCTGGCGCTGATGAAGCTGGCGGCGGTCGACCCGGATCAGGCAGCGGCGCAGATTGAAGACGGCTGGGGCCGCCGTTTGCCCCGCCCGCTGGCGGCGTTGGCTTGGGCGCACGTTGGCAAGCAGGCCGCGTTCCGACACCTGCCGCAGGCCGCCGACCACTCGCGCCGCGCCTGGCAGGTCTGGGATGCCTCGCCGGCGGCCACGCTCGGCCAGCCGCCGAACTGGGGTGACGATGTGCTGGCATCGCAAGTCCGCGCCGCGCTGCGCCAGCCGGCTGGCGACGAACGACGCTGGCAACTGGTGCAGCGTGCGATCGACGCCATGAGCGCCGGCGAGCAGCGCGAGGCCGTCTGGGTCTACTGGCGTGCTCGTGCGCAACAAGCCGGGGCCGCGCCCGGGCTGGACGGCCATGCCGAGCGCGCCGTCGCGCGCGCCGCACTCGAAGCCGTGGCCCGAGGCACCGGCTACTACGGTCGGCTGGCGCAGGAAGAGCTCGGGCCCATCGCGGCACAGGCCGCGGCGCCCAGCCCGCTGTCGCCGGCCGAAGCCGCACAGTTGCGCGGCATCGCCGGCTTGGCGCGCGCGCTGCAACTCATCGACCTGGGCCTGCGCAACGAAGGCGTGCGCGAATGGAACTACAGCCTGCGCGGCCTGGGCGAGCGCGAGCTGCTCGCCGCCGCGCAATGGGCCTGCCAGCGCGAGGTCTGGGACCGTTGCATCTCGACCAGCGAGCGCACGCGCGCCGAGGTCGATGTGACACAGCGCTACCCGCTGCCCTGGCGTGAGCAGGTGACCGCCGCCGCCGCCGGGGCAGGGCTGGATGCGGCCGTGGTGTACGGCCTGATCCGCCAGGAGTCGCGCTTCGTGGTCGACGCCCGATCGAGCGTTGGCGCGAGTGGCCTGATGCAGCTCATGCCGGCCACCGCAAAGTGGACGGCGGGCAAGGTCGGCCTGGCCTATCAGCCGTCGGCCATCGCCGACCGTGATGTCAATCTGCAACTCGGCAGCGCCTATCTGCGCCGCGTGCTCGACAACCTCGACGGCTCGCTGCCAATGGCCGCTGCGGCCTACAACGCCGGCCCCAACCGCGTGCACCGCTGGCGCCAGGGTGCGCCCATGGAGGCCGCAGCCTGGGTCGAAACCATCCCATTCCACGAGACGCGCGACTACGTCAAGAAAGTGCTCGACAACGCGGTGCAGTACACCGCCATGCTGGGCCGACCCGCGCCGACGCTCAAGTCCCTGCTCGGCAAGGAGATCGGCACGCGCAGTGCGGCCGGCCCGGCGCCAGACCGCGACCTGCCCTGATCAAGCGCATGAACTTCCAACGCATCCTCGTCCTCGGCGG
>JANPMR010000278.1:0-3458 GCA_031427055.1 Rubrivivax sp. | reverse complement strand
CGGCGCGCAGGGCGTTGATGACGACGAGATTGAAGGTGCGGCCGGGCTCCAGCAGCACCGTCCACCACAGCAGGGTGACGCCCGCGGCGATGATCTTGGCGTCCGACGTGAACAGCCGCAGCGTCCACGGCCCCAGCAGCGCGGCCACTGTGGCCACGACCACGCTCACTGCCAGGCCTCGCGCCAGCGCCCGGCGCACCAGCCGATGCGCCTGGTGCAGCTTGCCCGCGCCGATGAGGTGGCCCACCACCGTCTCGACCGACAGCCCGGTGGCCAGGCCGAACAGCAACACGATCATGAGGACCTGCATCGTGTAGGCGTGAGTGGCCAACGCAGCCGCACCCAGGCTGCCGACCACCGCCACGCTGACCATGAAGGCCAGCCGGTAGGCGATGTTCTCGGCGGCGCCGGGCAAGCCGATGCGTGCGACCGCAGCCAGCTCGGCGCGCGGCAGCCGCCAGGCGTCGCCCCAGGTCGGCACCAGGCCCAGTCGCACCCGCCACAGCCACAGGTGCAGCCCGATGGCCAGCAGCCGCGAGGCGATCAGCGCCAGCGCGAAACCCGGCAAACCCAGCGCCGGCAGCGCGCCCCAGCCAAACATCAGCGGCCCCATCAGCGCCAGATGCGTGAGCTGCATCGCCACCATCACGGCCAGCGTGTCGCGGGCGCGCAGGTGGGCGCGCATCACGGCCGTCATGCTGGCGTTCCAGGCGTCGAGCAGCATGGCAGGGGCCAGCGTCATCAGCAAGGGCAAGGCCAGCGGCAGCAACTCGGCCGGAGCGTTCAGCCAGCCCAGCAGCGTGCGCGGCACGGCCAGCGCGGGCAGCGCCACGGCCAGGCCAAGCCAGGTGCTGGCGCCCAGCACGGCACGCGCCACTGTATCGGCCGTGTCGCGCCGGCCGGCGCCCAGTGCCTGGGTCAGCACCACGCCGACCCCAGCGCCGACGATGCGGAACAGGAGGAACAGGGTGCCGAAGACGTGGTGCGACAACGCGAAGGCGGCGCCCGAGGTGTCCGACAGCCGCGCCGCCAGGGCGGTGCCGACGATGCCCACGGTCATGCCCAGCAGCAGCTCGATGAGCAGCGGCCAGGCCAGGTTGAACAAGCGGGGCGAGGGCGCTGTCATGGGATCGATCATCAACGCGCCAGCCGGTGGCGCCGCCGACAGGCGTCGCGAAAGAGTGCGCCAGCTGCGCGCCGGATGTGCGGCTGTGCTGGCATCGCGCCGTGCAGGGCTTGCACGAGGCCTGCGCTACGATGCTCACCAGACGGTCCGCGTCGCGGCCGTTGCCGCCGCCGGGCCTGCATTCCACCTCAGATCGCAAGGCACCCGGCATGAGCCAGATCCATTTCATCGGCGGCGAAAAAGGCGGCGTAGGCAAGTCGCTGGTCGCACGTGTGCTCGCGCAGCACTTCATCGACCGCGGCATGCCCTTCGTGGGCTTTGACACCGACCGCTCGCACGGCGCGCTGCTGCGCTACTACGGTGACTTTGCCGCGCCCATGACGCTGGACGCGCACGACAGCCTCGACCGCATCGTCGAAGCCGCCGCAGAGCACCCGCAGCGGCGCGTGCTCGTCGACCTGGCCGCGCAGACGCAGACGGGCCTGACGCGCTGGCTGGACGAGGCCGGGGTGGCCGAGGTCACGGCCGAGCTCGGCATCACCATGCGCTACTGGCACGTCATGGACAGCGGACGCGACTCGGTGGACCTGCTGGCGCGCTGGCTCGATGGCCCCGGGGGCGCGATGCCGCTGGTGGTGGTGCTCAACGAGGTGCGCGGCGACCGCTTCGAGCTGCTCGACGCATCAGGCCTGCTGGCCCGCGCGCAGGCCCTGGGCGCCGGTGTGCTGCACCTGCGCAAACTGCCTGACACCCTGATCCAGAAGGTCGACGCCGCGGGCAGCAGCTTCTGGGCCGCCGGCCAGCCCGGCACGCTGGGCGTGCTCGACCGTCAGCGGCTGCGCGTGTGGATGCAGCGTGCAGGCGCGGAGCTGGACGCGCTGGGCGTTTGAGCGCCTGAGCGCCGGCCGCGGCGCGCTCGAAGCACGCTGACAGACTTGCGCACCGGCCACACCGCCCCTCACGGCAGGGCCAGCGCCTGCAGCACGGCGCTGTCGCCGCCGGCCTGGGCGTAGCCCTGCGGCGTCTGCCCGAAGCGGTCAGGCAGCAACAGGCTGGCGCCTCGCTGGCGCAGCAGTCTCACCAGCCCTGCATCCTTGCGCAGCACGGCCAGCGACAGCGCGGTGCGGCCGTCGGCGTCGCGCACGGCGTCCGGGTTGGCCAGCAGGCGTTCCAGCGCCGCGGTGTCGCCAGCGGCGGCCGCTGCGAGAAGGGTCTCGGCCGGGAGCGGTTGGGCTAGGGGTCCGGGAGGGGGGCGGGCCATGTCGGCCCTTCTCTCAGAGATTTCGCGCCGGCTCGAAAGCCGAGAGAGCTGCGCAGCGTCGGCGCTTGCAGCGGCCCTGGCTTGGGCATCGACCGCGGCGACAACGGGCGGCGAGCTCGTCAGGCCTCGGGCAGCAGCCATGGGCGCTGCCGCCACCGCCGGCATCGCCGCAGCGGGTGGCGCATGGGCGGTCGTGGCCTCGGGCATCTGGGCGACGGGCGGGGGCGTGGTCGGCATCGTCGCCGCACCGGGACGCCGGGCCTGGGGTGCCTGGGCCTGCGCCTGGGCCTGGGCCTTGGCGGAGGCGTCGGCCACGACGGGCGCTGGCGTGGCCGCCCGCGGCTCGAGGCTTGCCATCGGCGGTGGCGGCGCGGCCGGGGCGGGCGCTACATCAGCGGCGCCGCGTGCAGACGGCGCGGCGCCGCTGACGGGCTCCTCTTGTAGATGCACCACCAGCAGCGTGCTCGACACGAGCACGCAAGCCGCGGCCGCGCCTCGCCACCAGGCCGCCGGCTGGCGCCACAGCGTCTCGTTCGACGCCAGGCGCTCGGTGGCTGCCGGCGCTGACGGCGCAGTGTCGACGGCCGCCGACGCCCGGCCCGCGGTGCGCGCGGCACGCACCGCGTCGAGCACCGCACGCCGGCGCCGCAAGACCGGCGCGCGGTCGGCCGCGTCAGCCACGACCTGCAAGGCCGCCCGGTAGGCGCGGTCGGCGTCCACTTCGTCGCCAGCGTCATGCATGTTCGATCCTCCAGTGCGCCAGGCGCAGGCGCAGCGTCTGGCGCGCATAGCGCAGCCGGCTCTTCGCGGTCTCGAGCCCCACGCGGGTGATCTCGGCCACGGCTTCGAGGCTCAGGTCCTGGTGCGCAAACAGCACGAAGGTCTCGCGCTGGACGAAGGGCAGGGCCTGCACCTCGCGCAGCAGGGCAGCGGCAAGCTGCTTGTTCTGCGCTACCGCGGCGGGGTCGATCGCGGGCAGGTCAGGCAGCTCGTCGAGCGCCGCCTCGGGATGCTCACCCAGTTCGTGCTGGCAATAGTTTAGTCCAGCATGGTAAATTGGGCTGTTGTGAG
>JANPMR010000277.1:0-6655 GCA_031427055.1 Rubrivivax sp. | reverse complement strand
GTGCGCGGCTTGGTTTCGAGCGCATGCGCGATGCGCGGCGCGAAGGCCGGGGCCAAGCCCAGCGACGCGGCCGTGAGGCTGCAGAACTTGAGATAGCTGCGCCGCGTGATGCCCTGGCGGCGCATCACCTCATAGAAGGTCTCGGTCACGTTGTGCCTCCTCGGTCTCGGGCTGGTCGTGACCTCTGTCCGGGTCACGCGGGGTGGGTGCGGTGAGTCTGCGCACACCGACACCGGCCGCCCTGATCCAGATCAAGCGCCGTGCGCGGGCTACACTTTTCCGCAGTGCTTGATCAGTGCGGAGGCCGGTTGGAACTCAAGCGTTCGGTGTTGCTGCCCTACACGGCCGAAGACATGTTCGACCTGATCGAGGCCGCCGAGCAGTACCCGCACTTCCTGCCCTGGTGCACCAGCGCCACCATCCTCGAGCGCAGCGACGACTGGGTGGCGGCGCGCATCGAGTTCAGTTACCTCAAGCTGCGCTTCGGCTTCCAGACCCGCAACCGCAAGCAGCGGCCCGACTGGCTGCAGGTGCGCATGGTCGAGGGGCCGTTCCGCAACTTCTTGTGCGACTGGGCCCTGGTGCCCTTGGGCGGCCTGGGCTGCCGCGTCAGCCTGTCGATGTCCTTCGACGTGGCCGACGGCCGCCTCGATGCGCTGGCCGGTCCGGCCGCCGGCCTGGTGTCCAAGGCGATGGTCGACGCCTTCGTCAAGCGCGCCGCCGCCACCTTGCAAGAGGCCAGCATGAAGGAGTTTGCGAAAGCGCAAGTCGCAACAGCGCCGGCCGCGCACACTGACGCTCCGGAGCCAACCGCACAGACCGCCGTGACCGCCTTGACCCACACGCCCTTGCCCCTTCTAGAGACCCTGCGCGCGTCACCGCTGGCCCGCGAGCTCAGCGCCGAGCAAGTTGCGGTGCTGGCCACCGTGGTGCGCAGCGAGCACTTCGCCGCCGGTGCCGTGCTGGCGCAAGAGGGCGCCGCCGACAACCACCTCTACCTTGTCACCGCGGGTTCGCTGGCGGTGGTCAAGGGCGCAGGCACGCCGGACGAGATGGTGCTGATGGCGCTGAACCCAGGCGAGTTCGCGCACGAGCTCGGCTTTCTTGACGGCGCCGAGCGCTATGGCTCGCTGGTAGCCCCCGCGGGCGCCGAGGTGCTGGTGCTGGAGCGCGAAGGCCTGGAGCGCCTGGTCGACAGCCACCCGCGCGTGGCCTACGGCGTGATGCGCAGCATCGTGCGCGTCGTGCACCGCGCGCAGGCCAGCGCGGCCCTGCAGACGGCCGAGCTGACGAACTACATCGTCAAGCAGCACGGGCGGTACTAGCGACTTGCGCTCTGCCAAGACGAGGTCATGACCGAGTTGCAGACGCGCCTCGATGAGGCCAGGCGCAGAGCCCCTCAGCGCGCAGGCCAGTGACGACGAGCACTGGACGCCATCCGAGAGGGCATGCGCTTGCTGTCCTGGTCACCCTGCTCGTGCCGCGGTGCGCCACCGGCACGCAGAAGACTACCGGCACTGAAGCAAGGCAGCGCGCGCCAGCGGCTGGCAGTTTTCGCGCATGAACGACAGGTTCAGCGCGCTGAGCTTGACCTGCACAGACAGGGCTCTCGAGGCGAGTCTTGCGACCAGGGGCGGCAAACAAACTGACGATATTGACTAGAAATACTACAATGCTGTCAACTTCATCAAGGTGCCACCCGATGAGCAAGACAACGTCTTCCGCTGCGCTTATGGACGGCGTCCTGACGCTCCAGCCCTGGGCACCCGGGGCAGGCATGGGGCCGCACCCCTCTGCGCCTGGCCAGTCTGGGCACACCTACCTGATCCGGGTGCAGAGCGACGTGCTGTCCAAGGTACTGGAAGCAGTCGTGCCGGTGCTCGGCCGCTTGCTGTCGGAGAAGACCTCCGAAGTGCGCGAACAGAAGCTCGAAGCGCTGGTCGATTTCATGGCCGGGCAGATGGTCGTGCCGAGTGCCGTTGATACCCAGATGGCGCAGCGGCTCGCAGCGCGCCATGCGCGGGTTCTGAACGAGTTTGGTTTCATCAGCGCAGAGCAGTTGGCTGACGCGAACCAGTCGCGCGCCGCGAACCGCAACGCGCTGGCCGACAACTGGAAGAAGCGCCGCCAGGTGTTTGCGGTTCGCCACCGGGACGACTCGGGCAAGCAGCGCGAGGTCTTCCCGCTGTTCCAGTTCGATGATCACAAGCCGATCAAAGCCGTGCAGGGCGTGCTCGCCGCCTTTGGCGAGCGCAAGGCGCCGTGGAAGATCGCGCTGTGGTTCACATCGAACAACGGCTGGCTGCCGGGGCAGGCACGACCGGTGGACCTGCTGGCCTCGGCGCCTGACGCCGTGGTGCAGGCCGCCCAGCATGATGCGGCGGGGAGCGGCGCTTGAGTTGCAGGCCGCCGCCATCGAAGCTCGACCCGTTGATCGAGCCTTGGCCGACCGGACAGTTGATTCACGTGATTCACGATGCAGCCTTCGAGCCGCAGAGCTTCAATCCCGGCGTCGATGCCACTGGCAAGCTGCGCAACCCGACACGCTTCGCACCGATCCGAAGCGCCAAGGGGCGCGTCGTGCCCTACCTGTACGGCGGCTCGTCACGTGAAGGCGCCATCTTCGAGACGGTGTTCCACAACGTGCCGATCGATGCGCCCGACAAATTCGTGGACCTGGGCGACTTCGCGAATCGCGCCTACGGTCAGATCGTGCCCCAGCGTGATTTGCGCCTGGTGAATCTGACCACCGACGGTCTGCATCGTCTGAAGGTTCCCAAGTCAGAGCTGATTGCCAATGCGCCCATCGACTACCCCGACACAGCCAAGTGGGCTGAAGCACTCCACCGCCAATGCCCCGAAGTGGACGGCCTGTTCTGGATGTCGCGCCAACGCGATCATGACCAGGCGCTGGTGCTGTTCGGTGACCGTGTGGGCCCGGCCTTGACAGGCACGCGCGTGAGTGGTGCGCTGCGCATCGATGATGTCTTGCGCCAGGCCATCATTGCCTTGGCGCTGCGGGTCGGCATCGAGGTGTCTTGACACGGGCGCAATGGGACGTCCGGCACCGCACTCGGCAACGAGCACGCTGGGCTAGGAGTGTGGGCGCCCGCAATAGCAGACCGTGAGGTCAAGCCGCCACTTCGCTGACGGGTCAACCCCGGATAAGAGGTCTCCGTCTGAAGGTCGAGCGCCGCGCGGGCTGCTCGACAAACACGGAGCAGAGCTGCGCGCTGCACCAGGCGCAGCAGGCGCGTTCGCGCCTTCTCAGCGCAGCAAGATCGCCACGCACAGCGCCAGCGAGAAGATCACCTGGAACTTGGCCGTTCGCGCCAGCAGCGGGTTGAAGGCCGGGCCCGGCGTCGCGGTCCAGAACTGGCGCACCAGGCCCAGCGCCATCGGCAAGGTCAGCAGCGGCGCCAGCAGCGACCAGCGCAGCTGCGTCGTCTGCGCCAGCACGGCCAGCAGCGCAAAGGGCAGCAGCATCAGCGCGGCGTACTCCCAGCGCGTGAAGGCGCGGCCGGCCCACACGGCCAGCGTGATCTTGCCGACTTGGCGATCGGGGTCGAGGTCGCGGTAGTTGTTGACCACCAGCACGGCCGAAGCCGGCAGGCCCACCATCGCCGCGGCGGCCAGCGCGCCGGGGCTGACGCTCAGCGTCTGCAGGTAGTAGGTGCCGCACACGGCCACGAAGCCGAAGAACAGCAGCACCACGGCGTCGCCGAAGGGTGTGTACGAGATCGGCCGCGGGCCGCCGGAGTAGGCCATCGCGCTGGCAGCCGCCAGCACGCCCGCCAACAGGATCGGCCAGCCGCCGCGCCACGCCAGGGCCAGCCCGGCCGCGGTGGCCAGCACGAAGCAGGCGCGTGACGCGGTGCGCACCTGGCGCGGCGTCAACAGGCCCAGCTGCGTGGCGCGTGGCAGGCCCAGCCGGCCGGCGCGATCGGTGCCGCGCTCGAAGTCGCTGACGTCGTTGTCGAGGTTGGTGCCGGCCTGCAGCAGCAGCGCGCCCAGCATGGCCAGCGCCATCAGCAGCCAGTCGATGCGGCCGGTCTCGGCCCAGGCCAGCGCGCAGCCCACCAACACCGGATTGATGCTGATCGACAGCGTGTGCGGACGCGACGCGATGGCCCAGGCGCGCCAGCCCTGCAGCCGGCCGGCACCTGGCATCGCGGCACGTTCCTCGATCTGCATCCTTGGCCCTCCTCATGCCCGGCCGCGTGCAGCCACGAGTGGGGTGGCGCGGCACCGGCGCAGTCTAACCACGCACAGGGTCGCTGTTCCGCGTGCGCACGCCGCTTCTGGGCCTTGCTTGACCTGGATCAGCACGACGGCGAGCGGCCGTTCCTAGAGTGCGCTCGGGCCAAGCGTCAAAGGCAAATTGCCTTCACCGCAGAAGAGCGGAGGGCACCGAGGTTCGCAGAGAGAGCCCATGAATTTCTCTGCGGTCCTCTGCGTCGCTCTGTTCCTCCGCGGTGAAGGATTTGTTTCTCAAGAGGTTGCCATGAGCCCTGTAGGTATGAGCCTGCTGATGCTGGCGGGCTTTGCCGGCTTCGGCTGGTTTGCCTGGCGCAAGCTGCAGATCGTGGCCGCGCTGGCCCCCGACGCACGCTGGGCCGATGCCGCCGCGCGCTTGCGCAGCCTGCTCGTCAACGGCCTGCTGCAGCAGCGCATGTTGCGCCGCGAATGGCGGCCTGGCCTCATGCACGCCGTGATCTTCATCGGCTTCCTGTCGCTGCTGCTGCGCAAGCTGCATCTCATCGCCATCGGCTTTGTCGAGACGGCGTCATTCCCCGATGCCTTTGGCGGCCCCTTCGCCGCCTTCAAGGACGGCATCGAACTGGCGGTGAGCGCGGCCGTGCTGTATGCGCTGTGGCGGCGCCTGGTGCTCAAGCCGCCGCGGCTCGAACGCAACCGCGAGGCGCTGCTGGTGCTGGGCCTGATCGGCGCCATCATGGTCACCGACTTTGCTTTCGACGCCTTCCGCTTCGCGCGCCTGTCCGCGACCGTGCCGTCGATCGCGCATGAGCAGGGCTATGCCTTCGTGGGCGGCACGCTGGCGCAGGCCGCGCAGGCGTTGCCGCCGGCCGTGCAGGCGGCCGGCTACGCGCTGTCGTACTGGGTGCAGATGACGGTGGTGTTCGCCTTCCTGGTGCTGCTGCCGGCGGGCGAGCACTTCCACATCGTCACCGCGTTGCCGGTGCTCTTCTTCCGCCGCGGGCGCCCGGCCAACCAGGTGCCGACGGTCGACATCGACGAGCTCATGCAAGCCACCGAAGAGGCCGACATGGTGGCCGGCGCGCGCACGGCGCTCGACCTCACCTGGAAGGAAGGCCTGGACGCCTTTACCTGCACCGAGTGCGGCCGCTGCAAGGACGCCTGCCCGACGCACCAGACCGGCAAGCCGCTGTCGCTGAAGGCCGTCAACGACAGCCTCAAGCACCACCTGATGGAGCAGCGCGTGGCTCTCGTCAGCGGTGATCCGGCGAAGACCTTGCCGCCACTCGTCGGCGCGGTGATCAGCCAGGACACGCTGTGGGCCTGCACCACCTGCGGCTACTGCGAGGCGGCCTGCCCGATCGAGCTCGAGCACCTGGACAAGTTCTACCGCCTGCGCCAGCACCAGGTGATGATCGCGGGCGAGTTTCCGCACGAGCTGAAGAAGGCCTTCGAGGCCTGGGAGTCGCAGGGCAACGCCTGGGGCCTGCCGTCGCAGCAGCGTGGCGACTGGGCCAAGGGGCTTGACGTGCCGGTGGTGCGCAGCGCCGCCGATCTGCAGGGCTTGGAGTTCCTGTTCTACGTCGGCTCGGCGATGAGCTACGACCCGCGCGGCCAGAAGATCGCGCGCGCCTTCGTCAGCGTGCTGCAACATGCTGGCGTGCGCTTTGGCATCCTGGCCGAGCGCGAAGGTTCGACCGGCGAGTGCGCGCGCCGCCTGGGCAACGAGATGCTGTTCCAGCAATTGGCGGGCGCGCTCGTGGAAACGCTGAACGGCGTCGGCGCGACGCGCATCGTCACCTGCGACCCGCACGCGCTGAACACGCTGCGCCACGAGTACCCCGGGTTCGGCGGCCGCTTCGAGGTGATCCACCACACGGCGCTGATCGCGGAGCTGCTGCGCCAAGGCCGCCTGCAACTGCCGCCGAGCAGGCCGCCCCTGCAGCGCGTGGTCTTCCACGACCCCTGCTACCTGGGCCGCCACAACGGCGAGTACGACGCCCCGCGCGAGGTGCTGTCGCGGCTGTGCGGCGGTGCGCCGCTGGAGATGCCGCTGCACCGCGAGACGGCCATGTGCTGCGGCGCCGGCGGCGGACGCATGTGGCTGGAAGAGACCCTCGGCACGCGCATCAACGTGGCGCGCGCCGAGCAGGCGCTGGCCACCGCGCCGCAGATCGTGGCCACCGCCTGCCCCTATTGCGCCGTGATGATGGGCGACGGCCTGGCAGCGCTGCAGCCGGGCGGCGCGACGCCCTCACGCGACATCGCCGAGCTGGTGGCCGAGGCGTTGGCGCCCGCGCCCGCTTCAGCCTGAACGCTTGCCCAGCGGCAGCGTCAGGGCCACCACGCTGTCTTCGTCCTGCACGGCGTCGCGTGTGAAGCCCAGGTCGTCGGCCAGCGCCAGCATGCGCTCGTTCTCGTGCAGCACGGTGGCATG
>JANPMR010000276.1:0-1572 GCA_031427055.1 Rubrivivax sp. | reverse complement strand
ATGGTGTTGAGCGTGGCGCCCTTGAGGGTGCCGTGGTCGTGTTCAGCAATGACGAGGACGCTCATCTCAAATCACCTTCGCTTCGTTCTTGAGCTTGGCCACCAGCGTGGCCACGTCGGGCACCTTGATGCCGGCGCCGCGCTTGGGCGGCTCGCCGACCTTGAGGGTCTTGATGCGCGGCGTGACATCGACGCCCAGGTCGGCCGGCTTGAGCACCTCGAGCGTCTTCTTCTTGGCCTTCATGATGTTGGGCAGGGTGACGTAGCGCGGCTCGTTGAGGCGCAGGTCGGCGGTGATCACGGCCGGCAGGCTGACCTTGATGGTCTCCATGCCGCCATCGATTTCGCGCGTGACGAGCGCGTGCCCGCCCTCGATCACCACCTTGTTGGCGAATGTCGCCTGTGGCAAGCCCGCCAGCGCGGCCAGCATCTGCCCGGTCTGGTTGCAGTCGTCGTCGATGGCCTGCTTGCCGACGATGATGAGCCCGGGCTGCTCTTTGTCGATCAGTGCCTTGAGCAGCTTGGCCACGGCCAGCGGCTGCAGCTCATCAGCGCACTCGACCAGGATGGCGCGGTCGGCGCCGATGGCCATCGCCGTGCGCAGCGTTTCCTGGCACTGCGTGACGCCGCAGGACACCGCCACGATCTCGGTGACCACGCCCTTTTCCTTCAGCCGCACGGCCTCTTCGACGGCGATTTCGTCGAAGGGGTTCATGCTCATCTTGACGTTGGCGATGTCGACGCCGCTGCCGTCACTCTTGACGCGCACCTTGACGTTGTAATCGACCACCCGCTTGACGGTAACCAGCACCTTCATGAATCTCGCTCCTGCGCGCAATGTGACGTTAACGGCAAGCGCTCATTCTAGGCGCGCACCCTGGCGCCACAGACCGATCACACCGCAAAATAGAACGATCGTACTATTTTTGCGTCAGCGCAAAGGTGACGGCCGCCCGGCGCTGCCTTGGCCGCTCAGCGCTTTGCTCAAAGCACCGACACCCGCACGTCTTCCACCAGCCGGCCGGCGTCGATGCGCAGTTGCCGCTCGCAGCGCTCGGCGATGGCGCGGTCATGCGTCACCAGCACCAGCGTTGTGCCGGCCTCGCGGTTGAGCTCGAACATGAGCTGCATGACGGTGGCGCCGGTGGCGAAGTCGAGGCTGCCGGTGGGCTCGTCAGCCAACAGCACGGCGGGCCGCACGACGAAGGCTCGGGCCAGTGCCACGCGCTGCTGCTCGCCGCCCGAGAGCACCTTGGGGTAGTGTGACAGGCGCTCGCCCAGGCCCACGCGGCGCAGCATCTCGGTGGCCGCCTCGCGCGCATCGCGCCGGCCCATCAACTCCAGCGGCAGCATGACGTTTTCCAGCGCGTTGAGATTGCCCAGCAACTGGAAGCTCTGGAACACGAAGCCCACCTGCTGCGCACGCAGCGCGGCGCGCGCGTCTTCGTCGAGGCTGAAGAGATCGGTGCCGGCCAGCCGCACGGTGCCCGAGCTCGGTACGTCGAGGCCGGCAATGATCGACAGCAGCGTGCTCTTGCCCGAGCCCGAAGCGCCGACGATGGCCACCGATTCC
>JANPMR010000275.1:0-4842 GCA_031427055.1 Rubrivivax sp. | reverse complement strand
CGTGCAGCACGGCGAGGTCGCCGGTGTGGAACCAGCCCTCGGCGTCGAAGCCGCGGTCCTGGGGTGTTGCGCTGCGGTGATAGCCGCGCATCAAATTGGGCGCCTTGAGCAGGATCTCGCCACCCTGCCCCAGGCGGACCTGCACACCCAGCGCCGGCCGGCCCGCCATGCCGGGGTGCGCCAGGGCCTCGCCGGGCTTGAGCACGATGCTCACCGGCCCGGTCTCGGTGGCGCCGTAGACCTGTGCCACCGGCACGCCACGCGCATGGAAGGCGGCGATGAGCGGACGCGGCACGATCTGCGAGCCGCTGTTCACGAAGGCCAGGCTGGACAGGTCGGCGCGGGCCCAGCGCGGGTGTTCGATGAGCGCCTTCATCACCGCTGGCACGAGCAGGCTGGTCGTCGGCCGCCACTGCTCGACGGCGTCGAACCAGGCGCCGGGCTCGAAGCGCGGGTGCAGCAGCAGCTTTGCGCCAACAGCCAGCGCCGGCAGGGTCTGGATGCACAGTCCGCCCACATGAAACAGCGGCAGCACCGAGAGCACGCGGGCGCGGCCGTCCAGCCCCTGCGCCGCCACGGCCGCGAGCGCGTTGGCCTGCATGGCGGCCGCGGTGTGCATCGCGCCCTTGGGCTGGCCCGTGGTGCCGCTGGTGTAGACGAGCAGCAGGTCACCGGGCTCGACGCCCTCGGCCGGGCCGGGCGCGAGCGGCGCCAGGGCCAGCACGTCGCCCGCCAGGCGCTCCATCTCGGGCGTGCCCAGCAGGTGGCCGGCACCGGCATGGCGAATGACATGGGCCAGCTCTGGCGCGGCCAGGCGCCAGTTCAGCGGCAGCAGCACGGCACCCAGGCGGTGGCAGGCCACCAACGTGGCCAGCAGGTCCCAGCTGTTGTGCCCGAGCCAGGCCACGATGTGGCCGCGGCCGACGCCGTCGTGGCTCAGGTGCGCGGCCGCGGCATCGGCAAGAGCAGGCGGTACGAGGCGATCAAACATCCGCGTCACGCTCGCAATGCGAACCGGCAGGTCACAACTCTTCGTCGCGCTCGCCGGCCTCGTACAGGCATTCGCGGCCCAGGCGGTCGACGCAGAGCTCGGCCGTCCAGGGCAGCATCAGGCTGCCGCAGCGGCTGTCGCGGTACAGGCGCTCGAGTGGCAGGCTCTTGAGCATGCTCTGGCCGCCGCAGGTGCGGATGGCCAGCGCGGCCAGCGCGTTGGCGTTCTCCATGATCGTGTAGTGCGCCGCGTACAGGCGCATGCGGGTGTCCTTGTCCGGATCGACCCGCGCGTCGCGCGCGTTCTGCAGGAACAGCGCACGCGTCTGCTCGAGCTTGATGCGCATGTCGGCCACCGTGATCTGCTTGGTGGGGTACATGCGGCGCTTGACTGGCGGCATGCCGGGCACCTCGGCGCGCAGGTAGGCCACCGTGAAGTCGTAGGCCGCCTGCGCAATGCCCATGTAGGTGGGCGACAGCGTGGCAAACATGTGCGGAAAGCGGTTCAGCGACTGCCAGTACAGGCCCTCGGGCATCAGGCGTGCGCTGTGCGGCACAAAGACCTGGTCGAACAGCAGGGTGCGGCTGACGGTGGCGCGCATGCCCAGCGGGTCCCAGTCGCCGACCACGCTGACGCCTTGCGCGCCGGCGGGCACCGCCAGGTACAGCGAGTCGCGCTGCGTCGCGCCGGGCTGGTCGGGCGTGCACAGCACACCGTAGTAGTCGGCGGCGCCGGCCAGCGAGGCGAAGATCTTCTTGCCCGTGACGACATAGCCGCCCTCCACCGGCCGTGCCAGCGTGCCCCAGGGCGCCTTGCCGGCGGCAGCAGCGCCGCCTTCGCTGAAGGGCTGCGAATAGACCCTGCCCTGCTCGACGATGCGACCGTGGTGGATGCGACGGTTGGCCTCATGGTCGGCGCGCTGCTCGGGTGTCATGTCCATGGCATCGGCGATCAAGCCGCTCCACAGGCAACTGCTGACGTGCATGTTCCAGCTCAGCGCCGTGGCGCCGCAGTGGCGGCCGATCTCGGCGGCCACCATCACATAGGTGGCAAAGTCCGCGCCCAGGCCACCGTAAACCTTGGGCACGCAGATCGCCAGCAGCCCGGCGTCGCGCAGGTCACGGTAGTTGTCGAAAGGAAAGCTGGCGTCGCGGTCGTGCGCCGCCGCGCGCGGCGCGAACTTGTCGCGCCCGAGTTCGGCTGCGATGCCGATCAGCTCGCGCTGCTGTGGCGTCAGGTGGTCTGGATTGCCAGCGATGTGCATGGGGGGCCTGCCTGCAGTGACGGGACGGGGAAGTGCCTGCCGAGAAAGGACAGCACCGCGGCCGCAAAGGCCTCGGGCGCCTCGACATTGGCGATGTGCCCGGCGCCGGCCAGGCAGAGGTATTCGGCGCCCGCCACACGGCCGGCCATGCGCTGCATGACGTCAGGCGGCGCGGTGCGGTCGTGCTCGGCGGCGAGCATCAGCGTCGGCACGCCGATGCGCGCCAGCGCCTCGCGGCGGTCGAAGCCGGCGATGGCCCGCAGCGCGACGCGATAGGTCACCTCGGGCACGCGGCTCATGACCGCAGCCGCGTGTCCCCGCGCCGCGCCGCTGGCCTGCGGGCCGACGAGCCCCGGCACCAGGCGCGCCGCCACGCCGGCCATGCCCAGGCCGGCGTCCAGCGGCGCCAGCCGGTCGGCCAGGAACTGCGCCTGCCAGGCACCATCAGGCTGGCCGAAGCGGGCGCTGGTGCAGGCCAGGACGAGGCCCTGGACGAGGGCCGGGTGGCGCGCGGCAAGCTCCTGCGCGACCATGCCGCCCATGCTGTGGCCGACCAGCACGGCCTGTCCACCCAGTGCGTCCACGGCCTCGGCGACGGCCTGCACCATGGCGTCCAGCGTCGGTTCGCCAGGCGCACTGCCGTAGCCCGGGAAGTCCAGCGCCGCGGCGCGGTAGCCCGCTGCTGCCAGCGCGGCGGGCAGCGAGGCAGCGCCCTCGCCCCAGATCGCCCGCCCGCCGCCCACGCCGTGCAGGAGCAGCACCGCGGTCTCGCGCTGGCCCGGCACGGCGAGGGTCGCCATGCCGCTCAAACCAACTGCCCCTTGTCGACCACCGCCACGCCGTCCAGGCGCACCGTGCAGCCGCGCAGCGGCAGGTCGAAGTGGCCCAGCGTATGCCGGCCAGCGACCTCGTTGGCCCCGGTGCTGTAGAGGAAGTTGCCGGCAAAGGCGCGCAGCTCGGTGCCGTTGAAGTCGGCCTTGTCGTAAAAGTGCATGGCGTCCCAGCGCGCGCCGCGGTTCAGGCCCCAGCCGACATGCGACACCGCGTAGGCCGACGCGTCACCCCAGGCCGCGAAATAGCCGCGCATCGTTTCGGCTTCGATCGCGGTCTGGCCTTCGAGGCCTTCGACGCGCACCGCGTGGTCGTTCTCGATCAGCAGCCGCACCGGGTCCGACAAGTAGCGCTTGAAGCTCAGGTTGACATCGCCGCGGTCGAGCACCAGCGTGCCATTGACCGTGCCGGCCGCGGGGAAGGCCAGCACCAGACCGCCGGGCCAGTGGCTCAGCGTGCCGGGCTTGGCGGTGAAGCCCCAGACGCCGCCGATACGGGCGCCGGCCAGCGCGATGCGCAGATCGGTGCCAGCGGCGGACACCACGTGCAGTTCACGCGCCGCGCGCAGGCGGCGCATGGCGTCGCGCACCGGCGCCTCGTCTTCGGCGCGCGGCAGGCAGCGCTCGAGGATCTCCGGGTGCTCGTGGCTGATGGCCAGCACGCGCGCGCCGCCGGCCAGGATGCGCGGCAGCTCCACCGCGTGCTGCAGGCCTTCGACGGTGCAATCGGCCACGAAGACACTGCCGGCCAATGCCTGCACCACGGGCTCCAGGCGGCCGATCGCGTCGGACGCCCCGGTCGAGCGCACCGGCACCGCCGCGGCCAGCGCGCGCGCTGGCAGCACGATGTGGAAGGGCCGCGCGCCGATGCGCAGCAGCGCCAGCTCGCTGAGCTGCGGCAGCTCGGGCCGCGTCTGCGTCTCTGACAGCACGGCGCAGGCATCGCCCGCAGCCACGCCGCAGAGCCGGAAGACATGCTCGAACATGGCTATCCATTTGCCTTCGAGGCGCAGCGCGCCGCTCACAAGACTTCTCCGAGCAATCGGTAATGGCCTGCCTGGAACACCTGCGGCGGCAGCGGCGCCTCGGCAAAGCCGAGCACGCGGCCGATGAAGAGCCGGTGATCACCCGCGGTCTGGTGCGACACGGTCTCGCACTCGAGCACCGCGACGCAGCCGCCCAGCACCGGCGCGCCATGTGCGCCCAGCGACCACGGGCCTTCTGCAAAGCGGTCGCTCTCGTCGCGCGACGCGAATCGGCGCGACAGCTCCACCTGCGACTCGGCCAGCACATTGACCGCGAAGCGCGTCGCCGCCGTGAAGGCGCCAAGCCGGGGGCTGGCATTGCGCAGCGACCACAGGATCAGCGGCGGCTCCAGCGACAGCGAACTGAAGGAGTTGGCGGTCAGGCCGACAAAGCTGCCATCCGAGTCAAGGCAGGTGATGAGGGTCACGCCAGTGGTGAAGCGGCCCAGCGCATCGCGAAGGGGTCGCGTATCCATCGGCTACAGGGCGTTCGAGGCGACGATGCCCCAGCGTGCCAAAGCCACGTCGTCGGCGACGCGCGCGTCGACCCAGTGCGCGCCGTCGGCGGTGGTTTCCTTCTTCCAGAACGGCGCCTGCGTCTTGAGGTAGTCCATCAGGAACTCGCAGGCCTGGAAGGCCTGGCCGCGGTGCGCCGAGCTCACCACCACCAGCACGATCTGCTCGCCCGGCTGCAGCAGCCCGACGCGGTGAACCACGCGCGCGGCGCGGATG
>JANPMR010000274.1:0-8204 GCA_031427055.1 Rubrivivax sp. | reverse complement strand
ATCGGCGAATTCATCGCTGCCAAGCTCAATGCCATGGCCGGCCCGGTGCGCTTCCTGATCCCCGCAGGCGGCGTCTCGGCCATCGACAAGCCCGGCCAGCCCTTTCACGACCCCGAAGCCGACCGCGTGCTCTTCGCGACGATCGAGCAGCACTTTCGCCCCGGGGCCGAGCGCCGGCTCATGCGCCTGCCCCACCACATCAACGACGAGGCGTTTGCCGATGCACTGGTGGCCGCGTGGCACGACGCACACCGCGCAGCCATCGCAGTCAAAGGCACTTGGCGCGCCTGAACCCTGGACAAGCACCCATGGCCCGCACATCCCGTCAGACCCTGCTCGAGCGCTTCCGCGCCAAGATCGCCTCGGGCCGCCCGCTCATCGGCGGCGGCGCCGGCACCGGCCTGTCCGCCAAGTGCGAAGAAGCCGGCGGCATCGACCTCATCGTCATCTACAACTCGGGCCGCTACCGCATGGCCGGGCGCGGCTCGCTGGCCGGCTTGCTGGCCTATGGCAATGCCAACGAGATCGTCTGTGAAATGGCGGCCGAGGTGCTGCCGGTGGTCGAGCACACGCCGGTGCTGGCCGGCGTGAATGGCACCGACCCCTTCATGCTCACCGAGCCGTTCTTGCGCCGCCTGATTGACCTCGGTTTCAGCGGCATCCAGAACTTTCCCACCGTGGGCCTGATCGACGGCAGCTTTCGCGCCAATCTGGAAGAAACCGGCATGAGCTACGCGCTCGAGGTCGACCTCATCCGCACCGCCCGCGCGATGGACCTCCTGACCACGCCCTATGTTTTCTCAGAGCAGAACGCGCGCGACATGGCCGCGGCCGGTGCCGACATCGTGGTCTGCCACCTGGGGCTGACGACCGGCGGCGCCATCGGTGCCGAAACCGCCATGAAGCTGGCCGACTGCGTGGCCCCCATCAAGGCCTGGGCCGCGGCCGCACGCACCGTCAACCCCGAGCTCATCGTGCTCTGCCACGGTGGCCCCATCGCCACGCCCGAAGACGCACAGTTCATCCTGCGCGAATGCCTGGAGTGCGACGGCTTCTACGGCGCCAGCTCGATGGAGCGCTTACCCACAGAAGTGGCGCTGACCGAGACGACGCGGCGCTTTGTCCAGATCACCCGTTAGGAGACTAGAACCATGACTGGCGCTGAATTCGGCAGCTTCATCCTCGGCCTGATCGTCGTGGCCATCGTCGTCGCCATCGCGGTGTGGCTGCTGCATTGGCTCTACCTGCGCAGCAGCAAGGAGCGCGCCTTTGTGCGCACCGGCCTGGGCGGGCAAAAGGTGGTGCTTGATGGCGGCGCCTTCGTGTTGCCCATCGTGCACGACGTCATCCCCGTCAACATGAATACCCTGCGGCTGGAGGTGAGGCGCGGCCGCGACAAGGCGCTGATCACCAAGGACCGCATGCGCGTTGACATCATTGCCGAGTTCTATGTGCGCGTTGCGGCGCAGCCTGAATCGGTGGCCGCTGCGGCACAGACCTTGGGGCTGCGCACGATGGAGCCGGAGCAGCTGAAGGAACTGGTGGAAGGCAAATTCGTCGACGCACTGCGCACGGCCGCGGCCGAGATGACGATGGAAGAGCTGCACGAGAAGCGTGGCAACTACGTCAGGCGCGTTCGGGAGGCCGTGGCGGGTGACCTCATGAAGAACGGCCTAGAGCTCGAGGCGGCGTCACTGACGCAGCTGGACCAGACGGGGATGGAGTTCTTCAACCCCAGCAACGCCTTTGATGCCGAGGGCTTGACGCGCTTGACCGAACAGATCGAACACCGCAAGAAGCAGCGCAACGACGTCGAGCAAGACACGCTGATCGCCATCCGCAACAAGAACCTCGAGGCCGAGAAGCTCAGCCTGGACATCGAGCGCGAGAGCGAGTACGCCAAGCTGACGCAGCAGCGCGAAGTGGAGATCGCCCGCGCCCGCCAGCGTGCCGATGTGGCCACCGAGCGCGCCCAGCGTGAGCAAGAGGCCGAAGGCGCGCAGATCGCGGCCAAGCAGGCGATCGAGACCGCGCGCATCCACTCTGACCAGACGCTGGAGCAAAACCGCATCGGCAAGGAACGCGCCATTCAGGGCGCCGAGATCGAGCGCCGCATGTCGCTCGAGCTGGCCGAGCAGCAACGCGCCATTGCCGTGGCGCGCGAGAGCAAGTCGCAGAGCGAGGCACAGGCCGAGGCCGAGGTGGCGCGCGCGCTGGCGGTGTCGGCCGAAGAGAAGGTCTTCACCGCGCGCGAGGTCGAGATGGCGCAGCGCAAGAAGGCCATCGAACTGATCGGTGCGGCGCAAGCCGCCGAACACGAGGCGCTGCGCCTGACCAGCGCCGCCGCCGCCGAGAAAACCGCCAGCGCTGACCGCGGCGCTGCCATCGTGGCGCAGGCCACGGCCGACGCCGACGCCGACCGCATCCGCAGCCTGGCCACCCGCGTGCGCGGTGAGGTCGAGGCCGAGGCGCTGCGCTGGATGAACGAGGCGCACAACATGCTCAGCCCCGACGCGCGGGCCTCGGCGCTGCGCTTGCGCCTGGTGGACAAGGCCGAGGCCATCATCCGCGAGTCGGTGCGGCCGATGGAGCGCATCGAAGGCATCAAGATCCTGCATGTCGACGGACTGGGCGGGGGCGGCGGCTACAGCCACGGTGTGGGCGATGGCAATGGCGGCGGCTTTGCCGACGGCGTGGTGAATTCGGCACTGCGCTTTCGCGCCCAGGCGCCACTCGTGGACCAGCTGCTGCGCGAGATCGGTCTCGACGCCAGCGACCTCGGCCGCCTGACGGCGGGCGCCACCAGCACCCAGGCCCTGCCGCCTGCTGCTCCGGCCAAGGAATAGCGCGTGATCAAGGTCTACGTCTCCAGCGTTATCGACGCCAGCGCCGACAACGTGTGGTCGCGCATTCGCGACTTCAACGGCCTGCCGCTTTGGCACCCGGCCATTGCCGACAGCCGTATCGAGAACAACGAGCCCAGCGACCGCGTCGGCTGCATCCGCCACTTTCACACCCGCGACGGCGGCATGATTCGCGAGCGCCTGCTGGCCTTGAGCGACTACGACTTCAGCTGCAGCTACGAGATCCTGGAAAGCCCGATGGGCGTGGCCGACTACGTGGCCACGATCAAGCTCACGCCCGTGACCGACGGCATGCGCTGCTTTGCCGAATGGAGCGCCGAGTTCGACTGCGCCGAAGGGCGCGAACGCGAACTCACCGACACCATCGGCAGCGGTGTGTTCCAGGGCGGATTCGATGCGCTGAAGCGTCACTTCGGCCGGCGCTGAAGCCAGTGCTGCAGAAGGTCGTCCGCTCCACCGTCATCGACGCGCCCATCGAGCGCGTATGGGCCGTGCTGCGCGACTTCAACAGCCATGATCAATGGCACGCGGTGGTCGACAGCAGCCGCATTGAAGGCGGCGAGCGCAGCGACCAGGTCGGCTGCGTGCGCAGCTTCACGCTCAAGGACGGCAACCGCATTCGCGAACAGTTGCTGACGCTGGACGACCGCGAACACAAGAGCACCTACTGCATCGTCGAAGCCACGGTGCCCTTGCAGCGCTACGTGGCCACCGTCACGCTCAAGCCGGTGACGGACGGCAACGCCACCTTCTGGCATTGGGAAAGCAGCTTCGCGACGCCACCCGGCATGGAACGTGAACTGCGCGAGATGGTCGCCAGCGGCGTCTACGAGGCGGGCTTCGCCAACCTGCGCGCGCATCTCGCGCTGGGCGCGGATCGTCTGCCGCGCGGTGCACAGGCGATGCCCACGGCCTTGCCCGTGGCAACGCGCCGCAGCGTGCTGCGCGACTACGGTGGGCCGCACGTGATGCAGGCCGAACACGGCGAGGCGCCCGCGCCGGGCGCGGGCGAGGTGCGCATCCGCCAGCGCGCCATCGGCGTGAACTACTTCGACGTCTACCTGCGCAAGGGCTGGATGCCCGCCATGCTGCCTTTGCCGGGCACCCTGGGCATGGAAGCCGCCGGCACCGTCATCGACGTCGGCCCCGGTGTCAACGACTTGCTGCCCGGCGACCGCGTGGCCTACCTGGGCCCGATACCGGGTGCCTACTGCAGCGTGCGCTGCGTGCCGGCAGAGTGGGTCGTGCGGCTGCCGGCCGCGGTGGACGACGACACCGCGGCCGCGTTGCTGCTCAAGGGCCTGACGGCCGACATGCTGGTGCGCGACCTGGGGCGTGTCGGCCCTGGCACGCGCCTGCTGCTGCATGCCGCTGCCGGTGGCGTGGGGCTGCTGGTGGCGGCCTGGGCGCGGCGGCTGGGCGCCACCGTCATCGGCACCACCAGCAGCGAAGACAAGGCCCGTGTGGCACGAGACCACGGCTGTGAGCATGTCATCGTGACCCGCGACTACCGCTTTGCCGACGAGGTGCAGCGCATCTGCGGCGGCGCCGATGTCATCGTCGACGGCCTGGGCGACGCGGCGCGCGAACAGAACTTCGCCGCTCTTGCAAACTGCGGCCACTGGATCAGCCTGGGCCAGGCCAGCGGCGCCTTGCAGCCGCTGGACCCGAACCTGCTGGTGCACAAGTCGGCCACCTTCTCGCGCCCGGTGGTCTTTGCCTGGCTGTCGTCGCCGGCGCAACTGCGAGACCGCACGCAGCGCCTGTGGGCCGCGCTGGCCGATGGCAGCATCAAGAAGCCGCTGATCGAGCGCTACACGCTGGACGCCGCCGACCAGGCGCATGCTCGGCTCGAGTCGCGCCAGTCGGTGGGCTCGTTGGTGCTGATCGCCTGATCCCTGCAACGCCAACACGCTCAGGAGCCACGCCATGATTCACGGCATGAACCACTTCACCATCACGGCCGAAAACCGCGAGGCCACGCTCGGGTTCTACTGCGGCCTGCTGGGCTTGAACGAAGGCCAGCGCCCCGATCTGGGCTTTCCGGGCGCCTGGCTGTATGCGGACGGCAACCCGCAGGCCGTGCTTCATATCTACTGGGATCGCCCCATGCCCAGCGGTCGCACCGGCGTCATCGACCACATGGCCTTCACGGCCAGTGGCCTGAAGGCGGTGAAAGCGCGCTTCGACGCCGCGGGGCTGAAGTACGAACTGCGCCAGCAAGTGGGCGCGGGGACCTGGCAGCTATTCAGCCTCGACCCCAACGGCGCCAAGGTAGAGCTCGACTTCAATCCGGCCGAGACCTTGTAGCCGCTCTGCGCGGCAGTACAGCGCGGCGCGGCGCCGCCATCAAGCCACGCGCCCGAACCACCAGATCGACAGCGACGCCGCCAGCACCACCAGCAAGGCGCCCAGCGCCGCGAAGAGCGCGCTGATCTCGGTCTCCTTGCGCTCGACCACCATGCGCGAGCTCAGGCTCTCGTAGACCTTCTTCAGGTCTTCGGCGGTGCCGGCGTAGAAGTACTCGCCGTGGGTCAGCACCGAGACGTTCTTGAGTGTTTCTTCGTCGAGCCGCACGCGCATGCTCCAGCCCTCGAAGCCGATGATCTCGCCGCTCGTCGTGCCGATGCCCACCGTGTAGACGCGGATGCCGCGCTCGGCGGCCATCTTGGCGGCCTCTAGTGGGTCGGGGCCCACGGTGCGCTGGCCGTCGGTGAGCATGATGATGGCGGCCGAGTTGTAAGAGCCCGGCGCCACCGGCTCCTTCTTCTTGGCGTCCTTCTTTTCGCCCAGTGGCTTGCCCGGAAAGTTGCGCTGCCCGGTGATGTGCTGGATCTCGATGCCGTCGTCGGGGAACAGCGTGGCCAGGCTCAGGATGATGCCGCTGCCGGTGGCGGTGCCGCGCTGTAGCTGGAAGCGGTCGATCGCGGCGATCACGTCGTCGCGGCTGGCGGTGGGCGCCTGCACCACGGCGGCGGTGCCCGCGAACGACACCACGCCCACGCGCACCTCGCGCGGCAGGTTCTCGACAAAGGCCTTGGCCGCCACCTGGCTGGCCACCAGGCGGTTGGGCTTGACGTCCTCGGCGCGCATGCTGCCCGAGACGTCCATGGCCAGGATGATGGTGCGTTCGGCCAGCGGCAAGGTGAGGGTGGCGGTGGGCCGCGCGATGGCCAGCAGCAGGCTGGCCACGGCGGCAAGCAGCAACGCGGGCGGCACGTGACGGCGCCAGCCCGGGCCCTTGCCCAGCGCCAGCTTGGCCACCGTCAGGCTGGCCAGCCGCACCGTCGTCTTGCGCCGGCGTGCCAGCAGCCACAGGTACAACGCCACGAGCAGGGGCAGGGCCAGCAGCAACCACAGCAAAGAGGGCCAGAAGAACTTCATGCGGTGGCCTCGGTCATCGGGCTGGCGCGCCGCAGCGCGGCCGGCATCATGCGCGGCGCCTTCAGCCTTGCGCGCTGGCGGCGCAGGTCGGTGAAGCGCAGCAAGGTGTCGAGCAGGTCGTCGTCGGTGGCCAGCTCGAGCACGTCGGCACCGGAGCGCGCCAGCCCGGCGAGCAGCACCGCTTCGTGTTCTTCGGCGATGGCTGCGTAGCGTGCGCGAAAGGCCGGATCCGTGGCGTCGATGAGCAATTGCTCGCCGGTCTCGGCGTCTTCCACGGTCACCAGGCCCAGGTCGGCGTCGGCCGGCAGCGCCATTTCCAGCGGATCCCACAGGCGCACGGCCACCACGTCGTGGCGCCGCGCCAGCCGCGCGAGTGCGTCGTGCCAGCCGGGCTGGCTGATGAAGTCAGAGACCACGAAGACCAGCGAGCGCCGCCGCATCACGCCATCGGCCGTGCGCAGCAGCTCGGTCAAGGACGTGCCGCCACCGCCATCGGCCCGCGGCCGCGGCCGGCGCATGCGCTGCAGCATTTCGAGCACGTGCACGCGGCTGCTGCGCGGCGGCAGCACGGTGTCGACCTCGGTGCCGTACATCAGGGCGCCAACGCGGTTGCCGTGGCGCGTGATGACGCGCGCCAGCGTGGCCACGAAGCCGGCCGAAACGCCGAGCTTGGTGATGTCGGCCGAGCCAAAGTCGACGCTGCCCGAAAGATCGAGCAGGAACCAGGCCGTGAGGTCGCGGTCTTCGGTGAACTGGCGCACGTAGGGCTGCTGCAGGCGCGCGGTGACGTTCCAGTCGATGTGTCGCACGTCGTCGTGGTGCTGGTACTCGCGCAGGTCGGCCAGGTCGACGCCGGCGCCGCGCCACAGCGTGCGGTAGTCGCCCTGCAGCAGGCCGTCGAGGCGGCGGATCACCGCCCACTCGAGCTGGCGCAATAGGGCGTCCGGCGCAGCGGGCGCAGCCGGCCCGGCCGCCGTGGACACGCTGGCGCGCTCAGGCATGGCCAGAGCCCTGCATGGCCGAGTGGGCCAGCGGCTTGTCGGGGGCCGGCACGGTCTTGAGCAGACGTTGCACGATAGCGTCGGCCGTCATGTTCTCGGCCAGCGCCTCGTAGCTCAGCACGATGCGGTGGCGCATCACGTCGGGCACCAGGTCGGTCATGTCTTCGGGCAGGGCGTAGCGGCGGCCACGCAGCAAGGCCAGCGCCTTGGCGCCCTCGATCATGCCGATGGTGGCGCGCGGGCTGGCGCCGTAGGTGATGTAGGGCGCCAACTCGGGCAGGCCGTGCGCCGCGGGCCGGCGGCTGGCCGCGACCAGGCGCACCGCGTACTGCATCAGCGCCGGGTCGCAATAGACGGCGCGGCATTCGCGCTGCAGCGCGGCGAGCTGGAAGGTGTCGGCCACCGCACGCACCTCGGCCGGTTCGCCGGTGACGCGCTGCACGATGACGAACTCTTCTTCTTCGCTCGGGTAGTCGACCAGCACCTTCATCATGAAACGGTCGACCTGGGCCTCGGGCAGCGGGTAGGTGCCCTCGGTCTCGATCGGGTTTTGCGTCGCCATCACCACGAAGGGGTCGGGCACCTTGTGGGTCTCGCCGGCGATCGTGACCTGGTGCTCCTGCATCACCTCGAGCAGCGCGCTCTGCACCTTGGCCGGCGCGCGGTTGATCTCGTCGGCGAGCAGCAGGTTGGCGAACACCGGGCCCAGGCTGGTGCCAAATTCACCGGTCTTCTGGTTGTAGATGCGCGTGCCGATGAGGTCGGCCGGCACCAGATCGGGCGTGAACTGGATGCGCTTGAAACTGCCGCGCACGGTGCGCGCCAGCGTCTTGATGGTCAGCGTCTTGGCCAGCCCCGGCACGCCCTCGACCAGCAGGTGGCCCTGCGCCAGCAGCGCCACCAGCACGCGCTCGAGAAACTTGTCCTGCCCGACGACGACGCGCTTGGTCTCGTA
>JANPMR010000273.1:0-1719 GCA_031427055.1 Rubrivivax sp. | reverse complement strand
TTCTCCAGCGCCGCCCAGCGGCTCTTGAGCCTGGCCTGCTGGCTCTCTTCCTCGTCCTCCGCCAGCTCGTCCACCTCGTCGTCGATGGTGGCCAGCTCGTCCGCTTTCAGGCCCAGCTTGGCCAGGCGCGACTCGTAGTAGATGGCCACGGTCGCGCCATCTTCCTTGGCCTGCTGCATGTCGTAGACGCTGATGTAGTCGCCGAACACGGCCCGCGTGTCGCGGTCTTCGCCCGACACCGGCGTGCCGGTGAAGGCCACGAACGTGGCGTGGGGCAAGGCGTCGCGCAGGTGTTGGGCGTAGCCCGCCTCGTAGTGCTCAAGCTGGCGCGCCGAGCCATCGGACACATGGTGCCTTCGGGTCTTCAGCGTGGCCTCAAAGCCGTACTGCGTGCGGTGCGCCTCGTCGGCGATGACGACGATGTTGTGGCGGTCCGAGAGCAGCGGAAACGCGTCTTCGTCCGCGCCCGGCATGAACTTCTGGATCGTGGCGAACACGATGCCGCCAGAAGGCCGGTTGCCCAAGAGCGCGCGCAGTTGCTGCCGCGTGTTGGCCTGCACCGGCTGCTCGCGCAACAGGTCTTGCGCCAGCGAAAACACGCCGAACAACTGGCCGTCCAGGTCGTTGCGGTCGGTGATGACAACGATGGTCGGGTTCTCCATCGCCGGCTCTTGCATCACCCGCGCCGCGAAGCAGGTCATGGTGATGCTCTTGCCGCTGCCTTGCGTGTGCCACACCACGCCGCCCTTGCCGCGAACGCTGGGCAAACCATCCGGGCGCGATGCCGCAATCACTTGCGCAATGGCGGCGCGCACGGCGTGGAACTGGTGGTAGCCGGCGATCTTCTTGACCAGGCCGCTGCTGTTGCCGAACTCGTCTTCGAACAGCACGAAGAAGCGCAGGTAGTCCAGAAGGTAAGCCGGCGCCAACACGCCGCGCACCAGGGTCTGCAGTTCGTTGAAAGGGCCCAGCGGGTCGAGTGTCGCGCCGTCGATCGTGCGCCAGGCCATGAAGCGCTCGCTGTCGGCCGAGAGTGAGCCCAACAGCGCGTCGGTGCCGTCAGAGATCACCAGCACCTCGTTGTACTGGAAGGCGTCGGCGATCTGCTCCTTGTAGGTCTGGATCTGGTGGAAGGCCTTCCACACGTCGGCGTTCAGATCCGCAGGGTTCTTCAGCTCGATCAACACCAGCGGCAGACCGTTGACGAACAGGATGATGTCGGGCCGGCGCGTGCGGCGCGGCCCGGTGATGGAAAACTGGTTGACGGCCAGCCACTCGTTGCGCGCCGGCTCGGCCCAGTCGACGAGCTTGACGAAGTCGCCCCGCGTCTCACCGTCGCGCTGGTACTGCACCGGCACGCCGCGGACCAGCAGCCGATGGAACTGCCGGTTGGCGGCCAGCAGCACTGGTGTACCCAGATCCACCACTTGCTTGACCGCATCGTCGCGCGCCGCCTGCGGCACGGTGGGGTTCAGCGTGGCGACCGCCTGGCGCAGCCGGCCCAGCAGCAACACCTGCCGGTAGTCGCTGCGCTCGGGCGTGCTGCCATCAGGCGCCAGATCGGGCCCGTAGCGGTGTTGGTAGCCCACGTCTGCGAGCCAGCCCAAGGCCTCCTGTTCGAGCTGGTCTTCGGTCATGCTGCTGGGGCCTCCGGCGCTTAGCAGGTGCGATCGGAACTTCGCACCCATTCTTGGGGGAGCAAAGCCGATACGACAGCTG
>JANPMR010000272.1:0-1992 GCA_031427055.1 Rubrivivax sp. | reverse complement strand
CAGATCATCGCCGCGTCCAATGTCTACACGATCAAGAAGCACGGCCCTGACCGCGTCATCGGCTTCAGTCCGATCCCGGCCATGAGCATGGTCAGCTATGCCGCCGGCAGCCGCTATCTGAGCCTGATCGGCGGCGTCTGCATGAGCTTCTACGACTGGTACTGCGACCTGCCGCCGGCCAGCCCGCAGATCTGGGGCGAGCAGACCGACGTGCCCGAGAGCGCCGATTGGTACAACAGCACCTACATCATCGCCTGGGGCAGCAACGTGCCCCAGACACGCACGCCCGACGCGCACTTCTTCACCGAGGTGCGCTACAAGGGTGCCAAGACGGTGGCGGTGACGCCGGACTACAGCGAAGTCGCCAAGCTGTGCGACATCTGGCTGCACCCCAAGCAGGGCACCGATGCGGCGCTGGCCATGGCCTTCGGCCACGTGGCGCTGAGTGAGTTCTATTTCAAACAGCGCTCGCCCTACTTCGACGACTACGCGCGCCGCTACACCGATCTGCCGCTGCTGGTGATGCTCAAAGAGCACACCCTGCCCGACGGCACGAAGACGCTGGTGCCCGACCGCTACCTGCGCGCGTCGGACTTCAACGGCAAGCTCGGCCAGGACAACAACCCCGAGTGGAAGACGGTGGCCTTCGACAGCAATGGCCGCGCCGTGCTGCCCAACGGCAGCATCGGCTTTCGCTGGGGTGCAGAGGGCCGCAGCGACCAGGGCAAGTGGAACCTCGAGAACAAGGAAGCGCGCCATGGTGCCGAGGTCAAGCTCAAGCTTTCGGTGATCGAGGATGCTAATGACCCAAACCCGCAGGCGCATGAAATCGTCGGCGTCGGCCTGCCGTACTTTGGCGGCATCTCCACACCGCACTTCAAGTCGAACGCGCAGAACGGCGAGGTCAACTTTGTCAAGGTGCCGGCCGTGCGCCTGCGCCTGGGCAAGGACGGAGATCACCGCGAGGCCCTGGTGGCGACGGTGTTCGACCTGCAGGTGGCGCAGTACGGCATCGACCGTGGCCTCGGATCAGGCGCGAAGAGTTACGACGACGACGCGGCCTACACACCGGCCTGGGCCGAGAGCATCACCGGCACGCCGCGCGACCAGATCATCACCGTGGCGCGGCAGTTTGCCGAGAACGCGCACAAGACGCATGGCAGGTCGATGATCATCATCGGCGCGGCGATGAACCACTGGTACCACGCCGACATGAACTACCGCGGCGTCATCAACCTCTTGATGATGTGCGGCTGCATCGGCCAGAGCGGTGGCGGCTGGGCGCATTACGTGGGCCAGGAAAAACTGCGCCCACAAACCGGCTGGGTGCCGCTGGCCTTTGCCACCGACTGGGTGCGCCCGCCGCGGCAGATGAACAGCACCAGCTTCTTCTACGCCCACACCGACCAGTGGCGCTACGAGAAGCTGGGCATGGAAGAGATCGTCTCGCCCACCTTGAGCGAGGCCGACAAGAAGCTGTATGCCGGCAGCATGATCGACTACAACGTGCGCGCCGAGCGCATGGGCTGGCTGCCCAGCGCGCCGCAGCTCAAGACCAACCCGCTGCAGGTGGTGAAGGATGCCACCGCCGCAGGCCTGGACCCCAAGGACTATGTCGTGCGCGGCCTGCGCGACGGCAGCGTGCAGATGAGCTGCGAAGACCCGGACGCGCCGCAGAACTGGCCGCGCGTGCTCTTCGTCTGGCGCAGCAACCTGCTGGGTTCATCCGGCAAGGGCCACGAGTACTTCTGCAAGCATTTGCTGGGCACCGAGAACGGCATCCAGGGCAAGGACCTTGGCAAGGATGAGGCGAAGCCGTCCGAGGTGAAGTGGCACGACGACGCGCCGGTTGGCAAGCTCGACCTGGTGGTGACGCTGGACTTCCGCATGAGCACCACCTGCCTGTACAGCGACATCGTGCTGCCCACCGCCAGCTGGTACGAGAAGAACGATCTCAACACCAGCGACATGCACCCCTTCATCCACCCGCTG
>JANPMR010000271.1:0-3415 GCA_031427055.1 Rubrivivax sp. | reverse complement strand
GGGCACGGTGCGCGAGATGCTCGAGCACCCGCGCGCCCTGCTGGCGCTGAGCGACGCCGGCGCGCACGTGGGCACGGTGTGCGACGCCAGCTTCAGCACCTTCATGCTCACCCACTGGGCACGCGACCGCGCGCAGGGCCGCCTGACGCCAGAGCACGCCGTGCACCTGCTGAGCGCGCGCAACGCCGCCTATCTGGGCCTGGCCGACCGCGGCCGCATCGCGACCGGGCTGCGCGCCGACATCAACCTCATCGACCCACAACGCCTGACGGTGGGCACGCCACGACTGGTGCGCGACCTGCCCGCCGGCGGCAAGCGCTTCCTGCAGAAGGCGACGGGTTACCGCGCCACCTGGGTTGCCGGCCAGTGCGTGCAGCGCGAAGGCGAGATCACCGCGGCGCGGCCGGGTCGGCTGGTGCGGATGTAGCGCGCCTGCGGCACGCCAGCACGACGATCATCAGCAGCGCCGCACCCGCCAGCGGCCACAACCCGGCGCGCGACGCCCAGGCGGCGTAGGGCGTGTTGCCAGTGCGACCCTGCACCTGGCCCGTGAGCACGCCGCGCGTGTGCGGCGTCAACTGGGCCGTGACCACGCCGCGATGGTCGATGACCGCGGTGGCGCCGGTGTTGGTGGCGCGCAGCATCGGGCGCTGAAATTCGATAGCGCGCAGGCGCGAGATGTTCAGGTGCTGGGCGATGGCGATGGTGTCGCCGAACCAGCCGATGTTGCTGAGGTTGGCGAACAGCGTCGGGGCGGCGTCGACGTCCGAGAAGCGCCGCGCCAGCTCCTCACCAAACAGGTCTTCGTAGCAGATGTTGGGCGCCACGCGCTGGCCGCCCACGGCGAAGGATGGCGGCGTGTCCACGCCGCGCGCGAAGTCGCCCAAGGGGATGTTCATCAGCTCGGTGAACCAGCGAAAGCCTGCCGGGATGAACTCACCGAAGGGCACGAGGTGCGACTTGCTGTAGACGTAGCGCGGGCCGGCCGACAGACCCGCCACCGAGTTGGTGTAGCCGCGATCAAGGTCGCCCAACGGCAGCCCGACCAGCGCGGCCCGCGGCTTTGCGTTCGGCGCCGCGAAATGCGCGCGCATCGCGTCCCAGTAGCCCGGTGCCAGCGCGTCGAGATGGTCTGGCAGCAGCGGCACCGCGGTCTCGGGCGCGACCACCAGATCGGCACGGGCGGCCACCATCTCGCGGCCCAGCCAGGCGAGTGTTTCCGGCATGCGTTCGGCGGCGAACTTTTCGTCCTGGGCGACGTTCGTCTGCAGTAGCGCGACGCTCAGATCGCCCGTGGAGCGCGTGAACGATGCGGGCGCCAGCCAGGCGGCCGTCGCCAATGCAAGCGGCACGCCGGCCCCGGCCCACAGGCGGCCGCGCGAACGCAGCAAGGTCACGGCGCCAGCCGCGGCCGCGGCCATCCACGCGCCGACGCCGTAGACGCCCAGCCAAGGGGCCAGCGCCGCCAAGGGCGAGTCGACCTGCGAGTAGCCGCTGGCCAGCCACGGAAAGCCCGTGAAGATCACGCCGCGCGCCAGCTCCGCCAGCAGCCACCACGCCGCGAACAAGGCCGCGTCACCCGTGCCGCCACGCCGCCAGCGCGCGTAGGCCGCGGCGGCGGCCGCCAGGTACAAGGCCAGCGCCGCAGACAGCGCCAGCACCGCCGCGGCGGCCAGCGGCACCGGCAGGCCGCCGTAGCGGTGCATGCTGATGAAGAGCCACCAGACGCCGGCGCCTAGCCAGGCGGTGCCGTAGCACCAGCCCAGCAGTGCCGCGCGCCGCGGCGTGGCAGCGTCAAGACGCCAGACCAGCCAGGCCAGCGTGGCCAGCGGCAAGGGCCACAGCGCGGTGTGCACGAAGGCCAGGGTTTGCAGCGCACCCAGCGACGCCGCGGCCAGCGGCTCGCCGGCGCGTGTGCGCCAGACGCCGACGTTCAAGCCGCGTCGCCGGCCGCGTCCGCCTGCTCGGGCGCCGACCGGGCATCGCCGACCCGCGCAACGCGAAACCAGCGCACGGCGCCGCCGCGCGTGAGCATCACCGTGAAGCGCAGGCCACCCACGACGACGGCTTCGGCACGCCTGGGCACGCGCCCGTGTTCTTGTGCCACCAGGCCGCCAATGGTCTCGAAATCGTCTTCCGACAGGCGCGTGCCGAAGGCTTCGTTGACGGCCGCGATGGCGACATCGCCAGCCACGCGGTGGCTGCCGTCCGCCAGCGTGTAGATGCCGTTTTCTTGCTCCTGCTCGTCGAACTCGTCTTCGATTTCGCCGACGATTTCTTCGAGAACGTCCTCGATGGTGATCAGGCCGGCGGTGTTGCCGAACTCGTCGATGACGATCGCCAGGTGGTTGCGGTTGGAGCGGAAGTCGCGCAGCAACTCGTTGAGCCGCTTGCTCTCGGGCACGAAGACCGCCGGGCGCAGCAAGGTGCGCAGGTTGAGCTCGGGCGCGCGCTGCAGCTTGAGCAGGTCCTTGGCCATCAGGATGCCGATGACGTTGTCGCGCGCGCCCTCATGGACGGGAAAGCGCGAGTGCCCGGTGTCGATCACGCTGTGCAGCAGATCGTCGTAGTCGGCGTCGATGGACAGCAGGTCCATGCGCGTGGCTGGCACCATGACATCGCCTGCGGTCATGTCGGCCATGCGCAGCACGCCTTCGAGCATCAGGCGCGACTCGGGTTCGATGAGTTCACGGCTCTCGGCCTCGGCCAGGGTGCGGATCAGTTCGGCCTTGCTGTCGGGGCCGGGCGAGATGAGCTCGACCAGTCGTTCGAAAAAGCTTCGCTTGTCGGCCTGCGCCGCGCGTTCGCCCGGATGGGTGCGCGCAGGCCTGTGAGACGCGGGTTCTGACACGTTGGCAGTGCCGGCAGTGGTGGGGCGGCAAGAATAACCGAGGGCCGGCCACCCGCCCGCCCCCGCATTGCGCGGGGCAGCGACAATGCGGGCCCGCGCGGTGCGCCGGCGATCCAGCCGCGTTGTTGCCCCGCCCGAGGACCTGGGTTGTGCCTTGACATCGTCGGGGGCTTGCAACACATTCCAAGACCCCCATCTATCCGGCCCGCAAGAACGCCTGTCCCGCGCCATGTCACTCATTCCCGCCACCATCCTTACCGGCTTCCTGGGCTCGGGCAAGACCACGCTGCTCAAGCGCGTGCTGTCCGAATCGCACGGGCAAAAAATTGCCGTCATCGAGAACGAGTTCGGCGAGGAGAACATCGACCACGAGCTGCTCGTGTTTGAGACGCAAGAGCAGATCATCCAGATGAACAACGGCTGCGTCTGCTGCAGCATCCGCGAAGACCTGCGCACCACGCTCACCGACCTGGCCGAGAAACGGCGCAAGGGCGAAATTTCATTTGACCGCGTGGTGATTGAGACCACCGGCCTGGCCGACCCCGGCCCGGTGGCGCAGACCTT
>JANPMR010000270.1:0-3094 GCA_031427055.1 Rubrivivax sp. | reverse complement strand
CCTGCAACTGCGGCCGCGCCTGCTGGCGCTGGCGCCGGGCACGCGCATCGTCTCGCACGACTGGGACCTGGGCGACTGGGCGCCCGACCGCACGGTTCGGGTCGAGGTGCCCGACAAGGCGGTCGGCCGCGACAAGTTCTCGCGGGTGCACCTGTGGCGCGTGCCGGCGCAGGTGCAAGGCCTGTGGTGCGCTGCGGGCGCGAGCCTGGCGCTGACGCAGCGCTTCCAGTTCTTCTCGGCGACATTGACGGCGCCAGGCAGCGCGGCGCCGACTCACGTGTTCGACGGGCGCATCGAAGGCCCGACATTGCGTGCCCATGCGTCCCGCGACATCGTCTTGCACCTGCGGGGCCAGGATCTGCGCCTGAGTCAGATCGTCGGTGCGGGCGCTGACCTGGCGGGGCGGACTTTTGCGCGCGCGCCAGGCGCGAGCTGTTTCTGAGCGCACGCGGCCCAGTCACCTTCGGCCGCATGGCCTGGTCCACCCGAACGCCGCCGACAGCGATGCTGCGCAGTAGCCGATCCGAAGAGGTCCTAATTCATTCACAGGCCTTGATCGACACCGGATCTGATGCGAACGAAATCCTGCTCAAGTCGCCGGACTGGCAAGCCAGCATCCGCGACGTCGTGACGCGTCTCGCCGCCAAGCTGGTTGTAACGCCGAACAGCCGGACGAGCCTGATCGGCGGCGAGTCTCTGCTGCACCCGTATCAACTTGCGTTGCCGGAACGCGGCGTCGCCACCCACCTGCATGGCGAAGCCCTCGCGGCGCACGGCCTGTAGCGCATGGCGCGTGCACGCAAGCTGACGAACTGATCGCCGACGCACCGGGACACTTCAGCCACCGAGCGTGCCAAATCGTTGCAGCGCGATACGCGCCATCGATGCCGATTACCAGAAGGCCGCGGCCAGCCTGGGCGCCAGCCCGACCCGCGCGTTCTGGAGCGTCTTCTCTCCGCTGTCGATGCCGGGCCTGCTGGCCGGCACGTTGATCGTCTTCATCCTCTGCCTGGGCTTTTACGTCACGCCCGCGGTGCTCGGCGGCGGCAAGGTGATCATGGTCTCGAACCACATCGCCAACGACATCGAGCTGTTCTTCAATTGGGGGGCAGCCAGTGCGCTGGGCGTCGTGCTGCTGGTGCTGACGCTGGCCTTCCTGTTCGTGGCCGTGCGCCTGCTGCGGCTGGACAAGGTGCTCGGCGGGGTGCACGGATGAGCACGCAGGGCCGCCCCAAGTGCTCATGCTCCCGCTTGGCGGGACGGGCCGCAGGCCCAAGGGTGCACCAGTGAGTTGGCTCAAGGAACCCGCATCGCCGACGCAGATCACGCACGGCGCGCGGCTGTGGCTGTACATCGTGGCCGCGCTGGTGCTGGCCTTCCTGATCGTGCCGACGCTGATCGTCATCCCGATGTCGTTTTCGCAGTCGCAGTAACTCGAGTTCCCGCCGCGCGAGTGGTCGCTGCGCTGGTACCGCAACTACTTTGCCTCGACGGCCTGGATGCAGGCCACGGTCACCTCCTTCCAGGCCGGCGCGCTGACCACCGTGCTGGCCACGCCGCTGGGCACGCTGGCGGCCTACGGCCTGTTCGCTTCGCGCTACCGATGGGCGCACATGATCCATGTGCTGATGATCACGCCGATCATCGTGCCGGTGATCCTGGTGGCGATTGCGGTGTTCTACGTTTACGTGAAATTGAAACTCGTCAACTCGCTCACTGGCATCGTGCTGGCGCACAGCATGCTCGCCATTCCGCTGGTGATCATGATCGTGACCTCGGCCCTCAGGAGCTACGACATGAACCAGGAGATGGTGGCGCGCAGTCTCGGCGCCTCGCGCGCCCGCGCCTTCCTCAGCGTGACGTTGCCGCAGATCCGCTTTGCCGTGATCAGCAGCGCGCTGCTGGCCTTCCTGACTTCGTTCGACGAAGTCGTGCTGTTGATGTTCGTCTCGGGCGGGGGCAACTCGACCCTGACGCGCAACATGTTCCTGGCCCTGCGCGACCAGATCGACCCGACCATCGCCGTCATCTCCACCCTGATGATCGTGGTGACGACGCTGCTGATTGCGTTGTCGCAGCGCTTCGGGCAGACGCGGCGCGGCTGAGCGCGGCGGCTGCGACTTCCATTGAGTCTTGATTGCGGCGCAGGGGGGCTGCGATCGGTGGGGAGCAGGCGGGCGGGCTCTGGAACCGAACTCAAACCCGGCCAGCAGGGGCGAGCCCTGCTGGGCATGTGCGGGGGTCAGCTTGGTGGACTGAACCGGTCGCTCGGCGCCGTGATGCGTGAGTTGGCCTTCGAGCCTCAGGAGACAGTCGGACGTCGACTCCCAGCGCGTCAAAACCGACACTGCAGAACATGTCGCCGATGCTCCGGGTTGTCTGCGCTTCGCACGCCGTCGAGTGCACCGCGCCTTGGCTTGTCGGTGCGTACTGCGCACCTCACGCTCCAGGCACGCCACTTTCAGACGTGGCATCGCTGTCGTGTGCCGCGCACAGCGCGAGCAGCACGTCGATCAAGTCGGTCGGCTCAACCCGAGACGCTCTTGGTGTGGCGGAAGAAGTTTTCGGGGTCGTACTTGCGCTTGAGTGCCGCGAGTCTGTCCAGGTTGGAGCGGCCGTACGCTGCCTCGATGCGGTCCGGGCCCTCGTCCTCAGTGAGGAAGTTGATGTAGGCCCCGCCTGTCGAGCACGAGCGCGTCGCTTCGAAGCAGTCCCGCGCCCACTTGACATTGATGTCGTCATCGCCCGGCTGCTCCCAGGAGCCGGCGATGTTCAGCACATAGGCAGCGTCGCGATTGCCTGCCGGCGAGTGCCCGGCCGGTAGCTCGCCCAACGCACCCTGTATCTGGAACAGGAGGATGGCCGAATGGGGGGACCGAATTCGGCCCGCATGTTCCACGGCCAGGTCGATGGTCTGACGATCGATGCCCGGCAGGTAGTGTGACTTCCAGTAGTAGCGCCGTCCTTTGGGCTGCGTGGCATCGAGCAGACTCTGCATCTGCGTGTAGGGCCGACGTGTCACGATGTCGGCCACCGGCCGACCCAGCGCGCGCAGCGGCGCGATCAAGGCTTCTCCGTCCTCGACCTTGCCGCT
>JANPMR010000269.1:0-1968 GCA_031427055.1 Rubrivivax sp. | reverse complement strand
GGGCCGCCGGCTTCTTCGATGGACGGCACGTCGGGCAGTGCGCCCGAACGCTGGGCGCTGGTCACGGCCAGCGCCTTCAGACGCCCGCTCTTGATGTGCGGCAGCGAGCTGGGCAGGTTGTCGAACATCAGGTCGACGTTGCCGGCGATCAGGTCGATCAGTGCCGGGCCCGAGCCGCGGTAGGGCAGGTGGACCATGAAGGTGCCGGTCATGCTCTTGAACAGCTCGCCCGAGAGGTGGATGCTGGTGCCGTTGCCCGAGCTGGCCATGTTGAGGCGGCCGGGGTTGGCCTTGAGCGCCTTGATCAGGTCGGCCACCGAATTGACGCCGTAGCGCTGCGCCGATGCCGGGTTGATGACCAGCACGTTGGGCACGCCGGCCACCAGCGAGACGGGGGCGAAGTCCTTGATGTGGTCGTAGGGCATCTTCGGGTACAGCGCCGGGTTGATGGCGTGCGTGCCGACCGTGCCCATCAGCATCGTGTAGCCATCGGCGGGCGACTTGGACACGTCGGTGGCGCCAGTGTTGCCGCCGGCGCCGGGCTTGTTGTCGACCACGAAGGGCTGTCCGAATGCGCGCTGCAGCTCAGGCGCCAGCGCGCGCGCCAGGATGTCGGTGGTGCCGCCCGCGGCAAAGGGCACGACGATGCGCACCGGCTTGGTGGGCCACGTCGACTGCGCCAGCGCGCCCGTCGGCAAGGCCAGGGCCAGCGGGGACAGGACGATGTGACGGCGGCGAATCATCGGCATGGCGGGGTCTCCTTGGGCGGGTTGCGCTGCAGTGTGCCCGCGTGATGACTTGCCGCCAGCCGGGGCATCCCTAGCGCCAAAACCGCAGCTACAGCTTGAGCTCCAGCCGCAGCTGCCAGTTGGTGTGGCTGGGCCCGCCGCTGATGGCGTGTGTTCGCTCCAGCGCGCCGGCGGGGCCGGTGCTGTCGTTGTAGGTCTCGGTGTTGTAGTCGCGCGGGATCAGGTTGTTGGCCATCAGTCGCAGGCCGGCGCTGGGGTTGATGGCCCACAGCGCGAAGACGTCCCACTGCTGCTTGGTGGTGGTGGCGGTGGTCTGGTCGGCGGCCAGTCGCGTCAGCGTGGCGGGCACCCAGTTGAGGTTGCCGCCCAGCGTCAGTGGCGCGCCACGAAAGCGGTAGTCGGCGCCCAGGTTGGCGGTGCCCTTGGACTGCTGGTCGAGCCGGTTATCGGGGCCCGGCACGCTGTCGACACGTGATCGGTACAGCGAGACGTTGGCGCGCAGCTCGATCGGCGTCGCATCGGTGACAAGCTGGTCGAGGCGGAACTTGGCCTCGAGCTCGATGCCTTCGGTGGTGGCCTTGCCGATGTTGCGCGTGCGGCGCACCCAGCGCTCGAACGGGCTCCAGCTCACGGTCTCCAGCCGGGTCTCGCTGCGCATCAGGTCGCTGATGCGGCGGTGGAAGAGGTTGGCGCTGAGAAGGCCGCCGCCCTCCAGGTAGCGCTCGAAGGCGAGGTCGATGCCGGTGGCCAGCTCGGGCCGCAGCTTCGGGTTGCCGGCGCTGTCAGAACTGGTCTCGGTGTTGGCGCTCAGCGCCGGGTCGTAGTAGCGATTGATGTTGGGGCGGCCGATCAGCGTGCCGGTGTTGGGCGCGCGCCAACTGCGCGTCAGGCTCAGGCGCACCTGGTCGCGCGCCTTGGGATCGGGCTTGAAGAGAAAGTGCACCAGCGGTGTCAGGACGCTGTTCTTGTTTTCGGGCCGGTTGCCCTGGCCGTCGTCGCCGCGCGTGGTGATGCCTTCCCAGCGCAGGCCGGCGTGCACGGCCCACTGCGGCGTCAGGGCCCATTCGTCCTGCGCGTAGGCCGCCATGCGCGTCGTGCCGGCCTCGAAGTTTTCGCCAAAGTCCAGCAGCGAAGGTGCGCCGTTGTCGATGGTCACCCGGGTGTCGTTGCGCTGCGCGCGCTCGAGCTCGGCACCCATCACCAGGCTGTGCTCGCTGCC
>JANPMR010000268.1:0-4686 GCA_031427055.1 Rubrivivax sp. | reverse complement strand
GATGGTGATGCCGGGCGACAACGTCAGCATCACGGTCAAGCTGATCAACCCGATCGCGATGGAAGAAGGCCTGCGCTTCGCCATCCGCGAGGGCGGCCGCACCGTCGGTGCCGGCGTCGTGGCCAAGATCATCGAATAAGGGGCGGACATGTCCACCAAGCAAAAGATCCGCATCCGCCTCAAGGCCTTCGACTACAAGCTGATCGACCAGTCGGCGCTCGAGATCGTCGAGACTGCCAAGCGCACAGGCGCCATCGTCCGCGGCCCCGTGCCGCTGCCGACGCGAATGCAGCGTTTCGACATCCTGCGTTCGCCGCACGTCAACAAGACGAGCCGCGACCAGTTCGAGATCCGCACGCACCAGCGCCTGATGGACATCATCGACCCCACCGACAAGACCGTGGACGCGCTGATGAAGCTCGACCTGCCGGCCGGCGTGGACGTCGAAATCAAGCTTCAATGACGCATTGACGTGACGCGGCAGTTGCGGCATCGCCCGCGGCTGCTATACTCGCAGGCTTTTCGCAAGTTGCAAATCGGCTTGGGCCGACGAAGCGAAACAACCAACCCGGCAGTCTTTGCAGACAAGCCGGTTTGGTTTGAAAACCACCCCGGCCAATCGATGTCGGGATCGTGAACAAAGGTGCTGGAGTCCCTGCGAGGACCCGGTGCTGGAGAAATGACCATGAGCATGAGCGAACAGCTCGGCTTGCTGGGCCGCAAGGTGGGCATGATGCGCATCTTCACGGACGATGGCGATGCCATTCCCGTGACGGTGCTCGACGTGTCCAACAACCGCGTCACGCAAGTCAAGACCGCGGCCACCGACGGCTACAACGCGCTGCAAATCGCGTATGGAGCCCGAAAGGCGAGCCGCGTCAACAAGCCCTCTGCCGGGCACCTGGCCAAAGCCGGTGTCGAGGCGGGCGAAATCCTCAAAGAGTTCCGCGTTACCGCAGAAACCGTCGGCCAATACGCCGCAGGCTCCGTGGTGCCAGTGAGCGTGTTTGTCACCGGGCAGCGGGTCGATGTGCAGGGCACTTCCATCGGCAAGGGCTTCGCGGGCACCATCAAGCGCCACAACTTCAAGTCGCAGCGCGCGTCGCACGGCAATAGCCGTTCGCACAACGTGCCCGGCTCGATTTCGATGGCCCAGGATCCGGGCCGCGTGTTTCCGGGCAAGAAGATGACCGGTCACATGGGTGACGACACCGTCAGCGTTCAAAACCTCGACATCATTCGCGTGGACGAAGTGCGTTCGCTGCTGCTGGTCCGCGGTGCTGTGCCGGGCTCGAAAAACGGCCACGTCGTCGTTCGCCCGGCCGTCAAGGCGCGTGCTGCAAAGCCCGTTGTCGAAACTGCACCTGCGAAGGGAGCCAAGTGATGCAACTCGAGCTCCTGAACGATCAAGGGCAGGCCACGTCGAAGGTCGACGCGCCCGACACCGTGTTCGCACGTGACTACAACGAAGCGCTGGTGCACCAGATCGTGGTGGCCTTCCAGGCCAACGCGCGCCAGGGCACCCGTGCCCAGCTCGACCGCGGCGAAGTCAAGCACTCGACCAAGAAGCCGTTCAACCAGAAGGGCACCGGCCGCGCGCGCGCCGGCATGACCAGCTCGCCGCTGTGGCGCGGGGGCGGTCGTATCTTCCCGAACCGGCCCGACGAGAACTTTTCGCACAAGGTCAACAAGAAGATGTACCGCGCCGGCATGGCCGCGATCCTCTCGCAGCTGGCCCGTGACGGCCGCCTGGCGGTGATCGACTCCATCAGCATCGACGCGCCCAAGACCAAACTGCTGGCCGCCAAGCTGAAGGCCATGGGCCTGCAGTCGGTGCTGGTGATCGCCGATCAGATCGATGACAACCTGGCGCTGGCTTCGCGCAACCTGCCCAACGTGCTGGTGGTCGAGCCGCGTTACGCCGATCCGCTGTCGCTCGTCTTCTACAAGAAGGTGCTCGTGACCAAGGGCGCGATCGAGCAGCTCAAGGAGATGTTTGCATGAGCCGCATCAATCCATCGCCTGCCGAGTGCAAGTTCGATGAAGGCCGCTTGAGCCAGGTGCTTGTGGCGCCGATCATTTCTGAAAAAGCCACGCGCATAGGCGAGAAGCAGAACCAGGTTTTGTTCAAGGTACTGCGCGATGCCACCAAGCCCGAGATCAAGGCCGCGGTCGAGCTGATGTTCAAGGTCCAGGTGGCCTCCGTCAGCACGACCATCCAAAAGGGCAAGGTCAAGAAGTTTGGCCGTGCAATTGGCCGCCGCGACCACGTCAAGAAGGCGTATGTCGCGCTCAAGCCCGGCCAGGAGCTCAACTTCTCCGGGGAGGCTGCGTAATCATGGCTGTCATCAAGGTCAAACCCACGTCACCCGGCCGTCGCGCCGTGGTCAAGGTGGTGCACAAGCATCTGCACAAGGGCGCGCCCGAGGCTTCGCTGCTCGAGCCGCAGAAGCAGAACTCGGGGCGCAACAACAACGGCCACATCACGATGCGCCACAAGGGCGGTGGTCACAAGCACCACTACCGCTTGGTCGACTTCCTTCGCAACAAGGATGGCATTCCGGCAAAGGTCGAACGCATCGAGTACGACCCCAACCGCACAGCGCACATCGCACTGGTGTTGTACGCCGACGGCGAGCGCCGCTACATCATTGCCCCGCGAGGCATCGATACCGGCGCGACGCTGATGAGCGGCGCCGAGGCGCCGATCAAGGCCGGCAACACGCTGCCCATCCGCAACATCCCGGTCGGCTCGATCATCCATTGCGTCGAGATGATGCCGGGCAAGGGCGCTCAGATCGCGCGTTCTGCCGGCACCAGCGTGACGCTGATGGCGCGCGAAGGCATCTACGCGCAGCTGCGGCTGCGCTCGGGTGAGGTGCGCAAGATTCACATCGACTGCCGCGCCACGATCGGCGAAGTCAGCAACGAAGAGCACAGCCTGCGCCAGTATGGCAAGGCCGGTGCGATCCGCTGGAGGGGCATTCGCCCGACCGTGCGCGGCGTTGCAATGAACCCGGTGGACCACCCGCACGGCGGCGGCGAAGGCCGCACCGGCGAAGGCCAGCCGCAAGTGTCACCGTGGAACACCCTGACCAAGGGCTACCGTACCCGAAGCAACAAGCGCACGCAGACGATGATCGTCTCGCGTCGCAAGAAGTGAGGTCACTGACATGACCCGTTCGCTCAAGAAAGGTCCCTTCGTGGACCACCACCTGATGGCCAAGGTCGAGAGGGCCGCCGCCATCAAGGACAAGAAGCCGATCAAGACCTGGTCGCGCCGCAGCACCATCCTGCCCGAGTTCATCGGCCTGACGGTGGCCGTGCACAACGGCAAGCAGCACGTTCCTGTCTACGTGACCGACCAGATGGTCGGCCACAAGCTCGGCGAGTTCGCCCTCACCCGCTTGTTCAAGGGTCACCCCGCGGACAAGAAGGCCAAGAAGTAAGGAGCCGCCGCGATGGAAACCAAAGCAAGCGTGCGTGGCGTGCGCCTCTCTGTGGACAAGGGCCGGCTCGTCGCCGACATGATCCGCGGCAAGAAGGTTGACCAGGCCATCAACATCCTGCAGTTCACGCAGAAGAAGGCCGCCGGCATCATCAAGAAGGCGGTCGAGTCTGCAGTGGCCAATGCCGAGCACAACGACGGCGCCGACATTGACGAGCTGAAGATCAAGTCGATCTATGTCGAGCAAGGCACAGTGCTCAAGCGCTTCTCTGCTCGCGCCAAGGGCCGTGGTGCGCGCATCAGCAAGGGCACCTGCCACATCTACGTCACGGTCGGCAATTAAGCGTCGGGAACTGAGAGAAAAGCATGGGACAGAAAATCCACCCGACCGGCTTCCGCCTCGCGGTCACCCGCGCCTGGCATTCGCGCTGGTTTGCCACACACAAGAACTTCGCCAGCATGCTGGCCGAAGATCTTGATGTGCGCGAATACCTCAGGGCCAAGCTCAAGAGTGCTGCGGTATCGCGCATCCTGATCGAACGCCCGGCCAAGAATGCCCGCATCACGATCTTCTCGGCCCGTCCGGGCGTGGTGATCGGCAAGAAGGGCGAGGACATCGAGAACCTCAAGGCCGAACTGGCGCGCCGCCTGGGCGTGCCGGTGGCTGTCAACATCGAAGAGATCCGCAAGCCGGAAGTCGATGCACAGCTGATCGCCGACAGCATCACCCAGCAGCTCGAGAAGCGCATCATGTTCCGTCGCGCCATGAAGCGCGCGATGCAGAACGCCATGCGCCTGGGCGCGCTGGGCATCAAGATCATGTCCTCGGGCCGCTTGAACGGCATCGAGATCGCGCGCTGCGAGTGGTATCGCGAAGGGCGCGTGCCGCTCCACACACTGCGCGCCGACATCGACTACGGCTTCAGCGAAGCCAAGACCACCTATGGCGTGATCGGCGTCAAGGTCTGGGTCTACCGCGGCGACCGCCTGGCAAATGGCGATGCACCGCAATTGCTCAAGACCGAAGGTGACGGCGACCGGCGTGATCGCCGCGGCCCGCGTCCCGACGGCCGCCCCGGCGCTCCGGCTGGCCGTGGTCGCCCGGGGGGTGACCGTGGCGCGCCGCGCACTGATGCCGCCCCTGGCGCTGCTGCGCCTGCCACACCCGCTGGCGACAGCCCCACCGGCCCGAAAGGCCCGGCCGTCAAGCGCGTTCGCCGCGCCGCGCCGCCCGCTGG
>JANPMR010000267.1:0-2160 GCA_031427055.1 Rubrivivax sp. | reverse complement strand
CACCACCGGCCCGGGCAGCGCGCCCTTGAGCAGCGCCACCACACCGGTGTGGGCGACGCCCGTCCTCACCTCGTCCAGGCCCAGCGCGCGCAGGTGATCGGCCACGATGGCGGCGGTGCGGAACTCGCGGTTGCCCAGTTCGGGGTGGGCGTGCAGGTCGCGCCGCCAGGCGATCACCTGGGCCTCCAGGGCCGCGGCGGCGGTGTCGATCTGCGCGGCCAGCGAACTGGCGGCGATGGGGCGCTCGGTCATGGGCGGTCTCGGCTCGGGGTGAGTGGTGGCAGGCAGGATATCGCGCCGGCCTGCGCGTCGGGGTCGGGTATAAACTCGATATGTAGCTCAATACATAACGAATGCTGGACACCGCCGAATCCCTGGACTGGCACCCGCTGTGGCTGTCGCTGCGCGTGGCCGGCGTGGCCACGCTGCTGGCGCTGGTGCTGGGCGTGGCGCTGGGCTGGCTGTTCGCGCGGCGGCGCTTTCGCGGCGCCACCGTTCTCGAGGCGGTGTGCATGCTGCCGCTGGTGCTGCCGCCCACCGTGGTCGGCTACGGCATCCTGGTGCTGATGGGGCGCCAGAGCGCGCTCGGTGGCTGGCTGCGCGAGCACTTCGACTACACGATCATCTTCAGCTGGCACGGCGCCGTGGTGGCCTCGGCTTTGGTGGCGCTGCCGCTGGTGCTCAAGTCGGCGAGCAGCGCCTTTGGCCAAGTCGACCGCACGCTCGAAGCCGCCGCGCAGACGCTGCGCCAGAGCCCGCTGTCGGCCTTCTTGCGCGTCACGCTGCCGCTGGCCTGGCCCGGCATCCTGGCCGGCACGCTGCTGGCCTACGCCCGCGCGATGGGTGAGTTCGGCGCCTCGCTGATGGTGGCCGGCTCGATTCCCGGCCAGACGCAGACGTTGTCGATGGCCATCTACGATGCGGTGCAGGCCGGCAAGGACCACGAGGCGATGGTGCTCACGATCGTCATCTCGGCGCTGTCGGTGGCGATGCTCGCGTTCTGCATCCGCTTCCTGGAGCGGCGTTGAGAGCGGCCCTGCGCAGCCTGCTCGCGGCCCTGCTGGCCGGCTGCTCGATGGCGGCCGCGGCGCAACCGCTCACCGTGTCCGCTGCGGCCAGCCTGGGCGAGGCACTGCGCGAGATCGCGCCGCTGTTCGAGGCCGCGCGGCCCGGCGCCACGCTGCGCATGAACTTCGCCGCCTCGGGCACGCTGCTGCAGCAGATCGAGAGCGGCGCGCCGGTCGACGTCTTCATCTGTGCCGACGAGGACACCGTGGCGCGCGGCATCCAACGCAAGCTGCTCGACGCCGACAGCCGCCGCGTCGTGGCCGCCAACACGCTGGTGCTGATCCGTCCGCTGCGCGGCGGGCCGGCGCTGCAGAAGGTCACCGATCTGCAGCGGCCCGAGGTTCGCCGCGTGGCGGTCGGCAAGCCGGCCAGCGTGCCGGCCGGCCGCTACACGCAGCAGGCGCTGGTGACGGCGCGGCTGTGGGAATCGCTGCGCGCCAAGATCGTGCCGGCCGACAGCGTGCGCCAGGTGCTCGACTACGTGGCGCGCGGCGAGGTCGAGGCCGGTTTCGTCTACGCCACCGACGCCGCACTGCTGGCCGGCCAGGTTCAGGTGGTGCTGACCGCCGTGGGCCACGAACCCATCCGCTACCCGGCCAGCGTGGTGGCCGGCAGCGCCCAGAAGGCGCTGGCGCGCGAGTTCATCGCCTTCCTGGCCACGCCGGCGGCGCAGGCGGCGCTGCAGCGCCGGGGCTTTGCCGCACCATGATCGACGTCGCGCTGCAGCTCTCGGTGCACGACGGCCGGCGCCGCTTTGACCTCGACGTCGCCTTTGCCAGCACGGCGCCCGTGCTGGCGCTGTACGGCCCCTCGGGCGCCGGCAAAAGCCTCACGCTGCAGGCCATGGCCGGCCTGCTGCCGCCGCAGCGCGGCCATGTCCGCATCGGCGGCCAGACGCTGTTCGACAGCGCCGCCGGCATTGATCGCCCGCCGGCGCAGCGCGGCTTGGGCTATCTGTTCCAGAGCTACGCGCTGTTTCCGCACCTCAGCGTGCGGCAGAACGTGGCCTTCGGGCTGACGTCGTGGTGGCAACGCCTGTCCAGCGCCGACGCCGGCCATGTCGACGCGCTGCTCGATGCCTTCGGTCTGGCC
>JANPMR010000266.1:0-4360 GCA_031427055.1 Rubrivivax sp. | reverse complement strand
CGCACTCGGGCTCGGTGTCGAGGATGGTGCGATAGCGCGCAACGCTGGCGCTCAGTTCGTCGTTGGTTTCCTCGAGCTTGCTCACCAGCCGTTCGCTGTACTCCTTGAGCACATCCAACTCGGCCGTTTCGGCACGCGGCGCAGGCCGTGCCTGGCTGACGAGCGCACGGTTCAGGTGTTCGAGGATGACCCGGGTCGGCGTCGGCTTGCTCAACAACGCGTCGGCGCCGAGATCGCGTGCCAGCTTTTCGTCAACCGCCTGGTTGTAGACGGCCGAGTAGAAGACAAACGGCAGCTTCTTCCAGCGCGGGTGGCGGCGGACTTCGTAGCACAGCCGATAGCCGTCCATGCCAGGCATGAGGATGTCGGACAGGATCGCATCGACCGGGCCGCGTTCGAGCGCGGCGAGCGCTTCGTGCCCGTTCGCCGCCGCCACCACCGGATGGCCCTCGGCTTGCAGCACGGCGCACAGCAGCTTGCGGTTGAGGGGATGGTCTTCGACGACGAGGATGTTCATGGCGCCACTTGCACTGAAGGAATGTAGGGGAAGATCACCGTGAACTCGCTGCCCTGGCCGAGCTGGCTCTTGACGGCGATGCTGCCACCGTGCAGTTCGACTAGCTTCTTCGTCAACGCCAGGCCCAGGCCGGTGCCCTCGAAGCGCCGCGCCGTGCCGGTGTCGAGCTGCTGGAACTCGGTGAACAGGCGCGGCAGGTCCTGCGCGGCAATGCCGATGCCGGTATCGCGCACCGACACCTCAACTCCGCTCGTGCCCAGGCTGCGGGCAAACAAGTCGACACGGCCACCCGCGTCGGTGAATTTCACCGCGTTGGAGAGCAGGTTCAGCAGCACCTGACCGAACATCTTGCGGTCCAGGCGCACACCACCGAGCCCCGCGCCCAGCGTGCTGACCAGCGTAATGTGCTTGCGCCGGGCCAGGGTATCGATGACCGGGAGTGCGGCGGCAACGGCCTCGCTGAGGGCAAAGGTCTCCAGCTGCAACGCCATCTTGCCGGCTTCCACCTTGGCCAGGTCGAGCACGTCGTTGATGAGCCCAAGCAGGTGGCGGCCGCTGTTCAGGATGTCGCCGATGAACTCTTCCTGCATGGGCAACAGCGGGCCGGGTTTGCCTTCAAGCAAAAACTCGCTGAAGCCGATGATGCCGCTGAGCGGCGTGCGCAGCTCGTGCGACATGGTGGCCAGGAAGCTGGACTTGAAGCGCGACGCCGTCTCGGCGCGGGCGGCGTGTTCTTCGGCCAGCCGCAGGGCGGCCTGGGCCTCGGCGTTGGCGCGCGTGATGGCCAGGTTGCGCTCGGCCAGGGCGTGTGTCTTGCGGTGCAGATCGGCAAAGACGGCGATCTTGGAGCGCAGGACGGCGGGGTTGACGGGCTTGGTGAGGTAGTCCACCGCGCCGGCATCGTAGCCACGCAGCATGTCGGTTTCCTGATCAAAGTAGGCGGTCAGGAAAATGATCGGGATGCTGCGGCTGCGCGGGCGCCGCTTGATGATCTCGGCCAGCTCCAGGCCACTGGTGGCGGGCATCCGGATATCGAGCACGATGACCGCGAAGTCGTGCGCCAGCACCGCGAGCAAGGCCTGGTCGGCCGTCAAGGCACGAACCAGGCGGTATTCGGGCGCTTCGAGAATGCTCTCCAGCACGGCGAGGTTGCGGGCGTCATCGTCCACCAGCAGCACGCTGGTGGGGCCGGGCACGGCGCTGTCGGGCAGGGCGCTATCGGACATCGTCATCGGGTTCAGCGAACCAACCAGACCCGCAGCAGCGCGAGCAGGTCGTCGGGGTTGACGGGCTTGGCCAGGTAGTCGGAGGCGCCGGCTTCGAGGCACTTTTCGCGGTCGCCCTTCATCGCCTTGGCGGTGAGCGCAAAGATCGGCAAGCTGCGCAGCGCGGGGTTGGCGCGGATCTGGCGCATGGCCTCGTAACCATCCATCTCGGGCATCATGATGTCCATCAACACCACCGCCAGATCGGGGGTGTTGGCCAGACGCTCGATCGCCTCGCGGCCATTGCTGGCGGTGGTGACTTCCATCTGCGCGCCTTCGAGCACGGTGCTGATGGCAAAGATGTTGCGCGCGTCGTCGTCCACCACCAGTACCTTGCGGCCCACCAGCATGTTGCTCGCGCCGTGCAGCCGGGCGATCATCTGCTGCTTCTCGGGGGGCAGCTGGCTCAGGTCGCGGTGCAGGAAGAGTGCCGTTTCGTCGAGCAGACGCTCGGCCGAACGCACATCCTTCATCACGATGCTGCGCGCCGCATCGCGCAGGCGTGCCTCGTCGGCGAGCGTGAGCTCCTGGCCGGTGAAGACGACCACCGGCAGCTCGCGCAGGGAAGCGTCGGCCTGCAAGGCATCGAGCAGATCAAAGCCGCTCATGTCGGGCAGCCGCAAGTCGAGCACCGCACAGTCGAACGGGCCGCGCCGCAGTTCAGCCAGCGCCTCCGTGCCGCTGCCCACGGCCGTGATCTCGAGATCGGTGTGGGCCAACAACTCGACGATGGCCTGGCGTTCGATGGCGTGGTCCTCGATCACCAGCAGGCGCTTGAGGTGCGGCGTTGCGGCGCGCCGCAGGCGGTCGAACGCGGCCGCAATCTCGGGCGTGGTGCCGGGCTTGACCAGGCAGCCGAAGGCGCCACGCTCGCGGCCGAGGTGGCGCTGGTCTTCGACGCTGATGATCTGCACCGGGATGTGGCGCGTTGTGGGGTCGAGCTTGAGCTTGTTCATCACCGTCCAGCCCAGCAGATCGGGCAGGAACAGATCGAGCGAGATGGCGGCCGGCCGGAAGCGGCGCGCCATGCTGATGGCCGCCGCGCCGTTCAGCGCCACCAGGCCCTTGAAGCCGCACGAGCGCGCCAGCTCGAGCAGCACGCTGGCATAACGGCGATCGTCTTCGACGATGAGCATCACCAGATCGCCCGGCTCAAGAGCATCCCGGTCGTCGGCCACGCTCAACTCTGCGGCCAGCGGCAAGATCGGCAGCGCGGTGCGCGCGTTGTCGGTGCCGCCGCCGCCGCCGGTGCCGGTGTGTGCGCTGGCGGGCCCGGTGTAGAGCAGCGGCAGGTAGAGCGTGAAGGTGCTGCCCTCACCGGGCTGGCTGAGCAAGCCAATCTCGCCCCCCAGCAGCGTGGCCAGCTCGCGGCAGATGGACAGGCCCAGCCCGGTGCCGCCGAACTTGCGGCTGGTGCCGGTGTCGGCCTGCTGGAAGGCCTCGAACACCAGTCGTTGCTTGTTGGCCGCGATGCCGATGCCGGTGTCGGTGACGGCAAAAGCGATGACGGCCCCGCCACGGCTGAGCACCGGGTGCTCGGCGCTCCAGCCTTGGCCCGCACGCTGCACGCGCAGGCTCACCTGCCCCGACGGCGTGAACTTGAAGGCGTTGGACAGCAGGTTGCGCAGGATCTGCTGCAGCCGCGTGCTGTCGCTGCTGATGGCCGCAGGCAAGCCCGGCTCGAGTTCCAGCGTGAAGGCCAGTCCCTTGCTCTCGGCGACGTGGCGGAAGCTGCGCTCCACCGTCTCGGCCAAGTCGGCGAAGGGCAGCGCTTCGGCCTGCACGGTGACGGTGCCGGACTCGATCTTCGCCAGGTCGAGGATGTCGGTGATGAGCACCAGCAGGTCACTGCCGGCGGAGTGGATGTGGCGCGCGAACTCGACTTGTTTGGGCGCCAGGTTGCCGGCGGCATTGATCGCGAGTTGCTGGCCCAGGATCAGGATGCTGTTCAGCGGCGTGCGCAACTCGTGCGACATGTTGGCCAGGAACTCCGACTTGTACTTCGAGGAAAGAGCAAGTTCAGCCGCCTTGTCCTCCAGCGCCCGGCGCGCCTGTTCGATCTCGGCGTTCTGCTCGGCCAGCAGCTTGGCCTTGTGTTCGAGTTGCTCGTTGCTCTGCCGCAAGGCCTCGGTGCGCTGCGCCACGCGCGGCTCCAGATCGGCGGTGAGCTGGCGCAACTGGCCTTCGGCGTGTTTGCGTACGGTGATTTCATCGCTCAGTTGCAGGTTGACCTTGGCCAGGCCGGGCAGCGCGAGCGCGCTGGGCACCACCTTGACCAGCGCAAACACAGTCCACCACGAAACGATCGCCGTGACCGCCTTGACCACGCCGGAGAAGCGATACCAGGGGTGCCAGAAGATGGTGGCCTCGATGAAGTGCCCGAAGCCGCAGCTCAGGATGAAGGCGGCGAAGAGCCAGAACAGCGGGATGAAAGGCATGTCCTTGCGCTGGCGGATGAAGTACATCAGCGTCAGCGGGATGGCGGCGTAGGCCGCGAAGATCGCCAGATCCGACCCGATGTGCAACCAGCCATGCCCCGGCGTCCAGTCGCCACAGCCCCAGCGCGCCGGAAAGCCGC
>JANPMR010000265.1:0-2073 GCA_031427055.1 Rubrivivax sp. | reverse complement strand
CCGGCAACCCCCGGATTTCGGAGCAGAGATGATCTTCAGAGCCAAGGCCGCCCACCGCACGCAGCGCGTCGTGGCGGGCCTGATATCGGCCCTCGCGTTGACGCTGATGGCGTCCTGCGGCGGTGGCACCACCCAGTACGATCCCTTCGTGCCGCAGCGGCTGTTCGCCTTCGGCGACGAGTCCAGCTCGCTTACGCCTGCGGGCCGCCGCTATGGCGTCAACGGCCTGGACGCCACAGGCAACCTCGACTGCACGCAAGAGCCCATCTGGGTGCAGTCGGTGGCCAGCTATTACGGCTTTGCATTCGCCGAGTGCAACCCGAGCGGCAAGGACGTCAAGGCGCGGATGCTGGCGGCGGACGGCACCCGTTCGGTCGAGCTCACGGCGCAGGTCGAGGCCCAGGTGGCCGCCGGGGGCTTTCGCAACACCGACCTGGCGCTCGTTCTGGTGGGCGCCAACGACATCGTCGAGCTCTATCGTCAGTATCCGGGCCGCCCCGAGAGCAGCCTGGTCGACGAAGCCCGCGCGCGCGGCCAGCAGCTGGCGCGCGTGGTCAACCGGCTTGTTGACCTGGGCGCCAAGGTGATCGTGTCCACCGTGCCCGACATGGGCGTGTCGCCCTACGCGCGGGCCGAGAAGGCCGCCAACTTCGACACCGACCGCGCCGCGCTGATGTCGCGCATCACCGCGGCCTTCAACGAGCAACTCGGCGTGAATATCTTGCTCGATGGCCGCTTCGTCGGCCTGATGCAGACCGACCTGCGCTTCCAGGCCGCCAACCGCTCGCCCGGTAGCTTTGGCCTGGTCAATGTCAGCAGCGGCATCTGCCTGCTTGCGCCGCCCAACTGCACCACGGCCACGCTGGTTGACGCCGCCGTGCCGAGCCAGTATCTGTGGGCGGATGGCACCCGCCTGGCGCCGGGTGGGCAGGGCCAGCTTGCCACCCTCGCGCTCGAGCGCGCCCGCCGCAACCCGTTCTGAACGGACGGCGCTGTGGCGCTGTGGCGCTGCGCCGTTGATGCCGCGCAAGGACGGGGAAAGCCCGGGCCGCCGCGCCTGAACGGCCGCCGTATAGTCGCGTCGACAAAATCGAACGACCGTGCGTTTCTTGTGCGCGCCGTCGATGCAGTGGTTTGGCGTCCGACCCCGTGGCGCCTGTCTGAACGCCGCGCGGTGATCGCGGCTCGACCTCAAGGAGTAGGCATGATCCGTACTACGAAATGGACCCTTGCAGCGGTGCTCAGCGCGCTGCTGACGGCCTGCGGCGGCGGTGGTGGTGACACCACGCCGCGTCAATCGGTCACCGCGGTCAAGGTGTTTGGCGACAGCCTTGCCGACGTCGGCACGTTTGGCGGCGTGCGCGCCACCGTACAGGGCACCGACAGCCTGATGTACCCCGAGCGCGTGGCCATCACCTACGGCCTGGACAAGGGCTGCAACTTCTACGCCTTCAACGGCGCCACCTTCATCGCCAACCCGGCGCCGGGGTGCAAGAACTTCGCCATCGGCGGCGGCGTCATCAACGGCGCTGGGTCCGGCTTGACGGCGACCGATCCGCGCATCGTCAGCGTGCAGTTGGCCACGGCCACGGCCGCGGGCAACTTCGCGGCCGGCGACCTGCTGGTTGTTGACGGCGGCGGCAACGACGCTGCCGCGCTGGTCGGTGCTTACCTGCGCGCCGCCACCGACGGCGGTGCGGCGTATGTCGGTGTGCTGGGCACGCAGCTCACGCCGGCGCAAGTCGGCGCGGCGGTGGGTGGCGGCGCGGCTGGCCTGGCCACTGCGGGCGGCACCTACATGAGGGCGCTGGCTGACACCTTCCACGGCCAGATCACCGCGCTGGCGCTGAACAAGGGCGCGCAGAAGATCGTGCTGCTCAACGCGCCCGGCATCACCAACACGCCGCGCTTCCAGTTCGTGCTGGGCGGCATTGCGGCGGCCAGCGGTGGCGGCACGGCGGGCGCCACGGCGCGCGCGCAGAGCGAGGCCTTGTTCAAGAGCTGGGTCGAGGCCTTCAATGCCCAGCTGGCGACCAAGTTCGCGGGCAACGCGTCGGTGGTGCTGGTCGACTT
>JANPMR010000264.1:0-6202 GCA_031427055.1 Rubrivivax sp. | reverse complement strand
TGCGTGCAGGGCGACGTGCGGCGCATGCACGCCGACGCCCGCAATGCCGGCGCGCTGTTCCAGGTGGCCTCGCAGTTCAATTTGCTCGAGATGGTCTCGGATGCCGTCTCGCCAGAGCAGGGCGTGACGCGGTATCAGTCTGACGCCACCCAGGGGCCCGCCTGCGCCATCGCTGCGGGTGGCGGCACCATCTACCGAAACTACTTTGCGCCCGTGGACGGTGAATCTGGCCAGCGCGAGGATCGGCAGATCGACTGTCTGCTCGACATCGGCGCCGCATTGGGCAACGTGCAGGGCCGCCTCTGGCAGATGCGCAACGGCTACTGCCTCACCACCGACGACGGCCTTGCCCGCGTTGACGATCAGTTGCGCGCGATGGACGGTGCACAACTCGATGCGCTTCGCGCTCGCTTGCGCATCGGCCTGCATTGGGGCGTCGAGGTGACCGACGAAGGCGCCGGCCATCGGGTGTCGCAGGCCTACTGTTCAGCCCTGCCGGTGGCCTACAACCGGATTCGCAAGCCGGCCCACTGGGCGCGCTTTGCGACACTGGTGCTCGAGGCCAGCTACGAGGCCACCCTGCTGTCGGCCCTGCTCAACATGCAGCGGCACGGCAGCCCCTTGGTGTACCTGACGCGCGTGGGCGGCGGCGCCTTCGGCAACGATGCGCGGTGGATCGCCGCGGCCATGCGCCGAGCCCTGGCGTCCACGCGGGATGCGGGGCTCGATGTCCGCATCGTCAGCTATTCATCGCCGACGCAAGACATGCTGGATCTGGCCGATGAGTTGTCGGCCGTCGGCAAGTAGGGGTCGACGGCTGGTGGCCGCCAACAGCCGCGCCGCCCTCACCGACGCCCGAGATCTCGCGCCGCTTTGACGATCGGCTTGGCCCAGGCGGGCGTCTGTTCCAGGTCTGCCAGCGCCAGCGGAAACTGCACCGTGCCCGAGCTCAGGTGCAAGACCGGCCGCGGGTCTTCAACAGCTTGATCGGTCGCGGCGTCGGCGCTGTTGTCGAAGACCCGCAGTTCGCTCAGGTACGGCAGCAGCTCGATCAGATGCAGTGGCGCTTGAACCCAGCGTTCGCGAATCTTGGCGTCCGGGATGGCGTGGCCGCCGGCGGCGACCCGCATGGCCACGCGACTGATGTGTTGCTCGGGTGAGGCCAAGCCGCAGAACCACATCAGCACATCGTGCGTGCTGGACGCCGCCGCGATCCGCTGCGTCATCGTGGCGCCACCCAAGGTGGTCTCGAATGCGTGACTGTGGCCCGCGGCCACGGCCTGGTCGAGCAGGTCCACACCGTGTTGCCATGCCAGCGCGTTGGCCTGGGCCAATGGCAGGCCGCCTTGCACCAGCAAGCGTGTGTAGGTGTCCGGGTTGAACCAGGGCAGGCCCGCCCGGCGCAGCATGACATTGCCGCCGATGGAGCTCTTGCCCGCACCGTTGACGCCGGCCAGCACCAGCAGCACAGGCCTCGCGGCCATCGACCGGGGCGCCACAGGCAATGCGGCCTTTGGTTGCTGCGACTTCGCGGGGCCCGCGAGGCGCTTGCCGGCCATGGGCTGACGAGCCGTCAGAAACTGCGGCCCGCGATGACTTTGCGCTTCAGTGCCAAGGGCGCGCCAAACGCCTGCCGCAGCCGGTCGCCAGCGTCAGCTTGCCTCAGCACGGCCAGCTCGGCATCGAAGGCCTGGCTCAGCTTGTCGAGCTTTTGCTGCTGGTCGCGCCGTGCGGTGTCGGCCAGTTCGGTGAGCAGCCGGTACTCTTGCAGAGACAAGATCACGGCCTCGGGCTGATCGTGGTTGGTCATCAGCAGCTTGCCGGCTGCGCCCACGCTCTTCATCACGCCGCGCCAGCCCTCGCGCTTGACGTCTGAAACAGGCTTGCGCTGCAAGTGGCCCAGCCCCGTATCGGTGGCATGCAAGGCGGCTGCGGTCATGGCGGACTCCTGTGGGGTGGTGGACGGCAGGTCGAGTATAGGAAATTAGGGCCAAGTTTGCCTTAATTGGTCAATAGCCGCACTTTGGCCAAGTTGGACGCAATCGGGCGGAGCCCCAAACTCTTAGCGCCGCAGGTGCGCCAGCAAGCTGATCACCCAGGCCGCTGCCACCACCAGCCAGGCCAGCATGGCCACGCCGATCATGCCCTGCGAGATCCAGTGCAGGGGCGGGAACTCTGCAGCCAGGCCCAGGCGCGCGCTGGCCACGGCGTACATGCCCAGCGGAAACACCCAGCTCCACAGGGCCGGCTCGTAGCGCCAGGGCATGCGGTTGACGCCGTGCTTCCAGGCGCCAAAGATGAACAGCATGGGGATCCACCAGGTCGCCCAGGCAAAGCACATCAGCGTGATGCCGTCGATGAAGGGGCGCTGCGCGGCCAGGAAGGGCAGGCGCGGGTCTTCGGTGATCAGCGTCGTGCCGGCGTTGGCGCTGATGGCTGCCGCGCCCATCACCACCCACAGCAGCGGCGTCACGTCTTGCGGCTTGAGGGTGAGAAAGAAGATGCGGTGGCAGAACAGGGTGACGAAGATGCCGTACAGGCACAGGCCCAGGCCCCACAGCATGTGCACCTCGACCATCATGTACACGGCGTAGCTGCCAAGCTCGGGTGCGATGCGTGCACCCAGCAGCACCAGCGATTGCGTACCGACGATGGCGATCAGCCAGCCGCCGTGGACGATGTTGACGTTGTGCTCGTGGGTCAGAAAGGTCAGCACGCTGAAGGCCAGGTACAGCAGCAGGCACCAGGCCACGAAGGCCATCGTCCAGCAGGCCACGGCCAGCCTTGCATGGCCGCGTGCGTGCAGCAGCAGGCCGACGATGCTGGTGGCCGCCACCAGCGTGAAGTACGAGAACACCATGCGCGGGTTGAGCAGGTCGACGCGCACCGCGGCCGCGTGCCGCAGCAGGCGCAGCAGGCTCAGCGCCACCAGCGTCAACCAGGCAGCGATGGCCAGTGTCGCCATCGCCTCGGCCAGTGTTGCCAGCCCCACGGCCTGCAGGCCGATCGAGACAATGCCGCTGGCCATCACGAAGGCGAAGTTGCCCGGGTGCAGCGCCTGCAGCGAGAGCGATGTGGCGGGCAGCGAAGGGGTGGGCGTGTCGGTGGCCATGGCCAAGTTGCGCGGCGGGGCCGGCGCGCACAGTCAGTGTGGATGCTCGACGCCCCCGCCGTGCTTCGGGATTGCTCGGGGTGTGGCGGCGGCACGCAATCGCCGGGCGGCTTGACGCTGGGCAAGCCGATGGACAAGACGGCGGGTCATGCTCGCCGTCCTTCACATCGCCGCCGACCGCTGCCGCCGACCGCTGCTGCCGCGCCCACCATGACATCACCGTTGATCTTCCACGCCGCACCGTCAGCCGGCTTTGATGAGCCCTTCGAGATGCTGGCCGCCTGCCACGAGCGCGTGCAGCGCATGCTGGGCCTGCTCGTGGGGGGGGCGGCTCTTCTGGCGGCGCAGGGTGCCGACGAACTGGGGGCGCTGGGGGCGCGCGACGTGATGCGCTACTTCGACCTCGCCGGGCCGGCGCACCACGAGGACGAGGAGCGCCACGTCTTCCCCCTGCTGCTGGCGCAAGGCGATGGCGGCCTGTCGGCCACGGTGCGGCGCTTGCAGCAGGATCACCGCGACATGCACCAGCAGTGGCAGGCCGTGCGCGCAGACCTGCTGGACGTGGCACAGAAGCCCTTGCCGGTCAGTGCCCGCATGGCCGACGAGGCCGCCGCGCGCTGGGCCGCCTTTGCTGCGCTCTACCGCCGCCACATCGACGTCGAAGAGGCGCAGGCCTATCCTGCCGCGCGCTCACTGACCGACGCGCCCGCCCTGGCCGTCATGGGCCGCGAGATGGCGCAGCGGCGTGGCCAGCCGTAGGCGTACAGTGACCTGATGCGCAGCTCCTGGACCCTCTCGACCAAGCTCAGCGCCATTGGCGGCGCGCTGCTGCTGATGGCCCTGGTGTCGATCGGCCTCACGCTGTGGGTGACCTGGCAGCTCGAAGGTGGTGCGGCCGCGGTCAACGAGGCCGGGCGCATGCGCATGCAGACCTGGCGGCTGGCGCAGACCCTGGCCGGTGGCGACGCTGATCGCGTGCGCGCCCTGGCGGCCGAGTTTGACCAGGGCGTGAGCCTGCTGCGCGCGGGCGACCCCTCGCGGCCGCTGTTCGTGCCGCGCGACGCCCGTTCGCAGGCGGCCTTTGCCGATGTGCAGGCCGGCTGGGGCGCACTGCGCAGCGTGTGGCAGGCCAGCCCGGCACCGGCCGCCGCCGAGGTGGCCCGCCAGGCCGAGGTCTTCGTCGACCGCATCGATGCCTTCGTCACGGCCATCGAGCTGCAGCTGGCCCGCCATACCGCCGTGCTCAACGCGTTTCAGTTCGGCATGGTGGCGCTGGCCATCGGCAGCGCGGTGGCCTTGCTGTACTCGGCCTACCTGTTTGTCTTCAACCCGCTGGCGCGCCTGCAGTCGGGGCTGGCGCTGGTGGGCGAGGGCGACCTCGCGGCGCGTGTCGAGGTGACGTCAAGCGACGAGTTCGGCGCGCTGTCGACGGGCTTCAACCGCATGGCCGAGACCTTGCAGGGCCTGTACCAGAACCTCGAAGCCAAGGTGCAGGAGAAGACGCTCAGTCTGGAGACTCAGCACGCGCGCCTGGCCGCGCTGTACGAGGCGGCCCATTTCGTGGCCGGCGCCGCCACGCTGGACGAACTGGCGCAGGGCTTTGCGCGCCAGGTGCGGCGTGTGGCGCGTGCCGACGCATCGGCGGTGCGCTGGGCGGACGAGTCCAATCAGCGCTACCTGATGCTGGCCTCGGATTGCCTGCCCAGTGAACTGGTCGAAATAGAGCAGTGCATCCCCACCGGCGACTGCTTCTGCGGCCAGGTGCAGGGCCAGGCCATGACGCGGGTGATCCCGATCCGGGCCGAGGTCGATGCAGGGCACCTCGGCCACTGCGAGCGCGCCGGCTACGAGACCGTGATCAGTGTGCCGGTGCGCCTGCAAGAGCGCATGGTCGGCGAGCTCAACCTCTTCTACCGCAAGCCCACGACGCTGGACGAAGAAGACCGTGCGCTGCTCGAAACACTGGCCAGCCACCTGGCCGGCGCCATCGAAGGCCTGCGCGCCGATGCCCTGCTGCGCGAGGCTGCGGTGGCCGAAGAGCGCGGCCTGCTGGCGCGCGAGCTGCACGATTCCATTGCGCAGAGCCTGGCCTTCCTGAAGATCCAGGTGGGCCTGCTGCGCGCCGCGCTGCGCCGCCACGACCAGGCGCAGATCGAGCGCACGCTGGGCGAGCTCGATGCCGGTGTGCAAGAGAGCCTGTCGGACGTGCGCGAACTGCTGGTGCATTTCCGCACCCGTACCAACGCCGAAGACATCACGCCGGCCTTGCAGATCACGCTGCAGAAGTTTGAGCACCAGACGGGGCTGCGCGCGCACCTGGCCATCCAAGGCCACGGCCTGCCGCTGGCAGCCGACGTGCAGGTGCAGGTGCTGCACGTGGTGCAAGAGGCGCTGAGCAATGTGCGCAAGCATGCCCAGGCGCGCGAGGTCTGGGTTGAGGTGCAGCAGGTGCCGCAGTGGCGCGTCGAAATCCGTGACGACGGCCGCGGCTTTGCGGTCGAGGCACCGGCGGCCGACCCCACGCACGTCGGCCTGAGCATCATGCGCGAGCGCGCGGCGCGCATCGGCGCCGCGGTGGCGGTGGCCTCGGTGCCGGGCTCGGGCACCTCGGTCGTGCTCACCTTGCCCGAGCGGCAGGCGATGGCCGCATGACGGGCGCGCCGGCGCCGATCCGCGTGCTTGTCGTGGATGACCACACGCTGTTCCGCCGCGGCCTGATTGCGCTGCTGGGCGACGACCCGCGCTTTGCGGTGGTGGGCCAGGCGGGCGATGCCGGCGAGGCGCAGCGCCGCGCCGCCGAGCTGCAGCCCGACGTCATCCTGCTCGACAACCATCTGCCCGGCGTGCGCGGTGTTGACGCGCTGGGTGGCCTCAAGGAAGCGGCCCCACAGGCCAAAGTACTGATGCTCACCGTGAGCGAGGACGAGCAAGACCTGGCCGCCGCGCTGCGCGGTGGCGCGCGCGGCTACCTGCTCAAGACAGTGGACGGCGAGGTGCTGGCCGCGGCCATCGAGCGCACGATGCGCGGCGAATCGACCATCAGCCCCGAGATGACCGGCAAGCTGGTGGCGGCGTTCCAGTCGCTGCACA
>JANPMR010000263.1:0-6369 GCA_031427055.1 Rubrivivax sp. | reverse complement strand
CGGCCGGTGCGCCCATCCGCGCCGTGCTGTGCGAGCGGCTGGGTCCGGTGGTGTGGCACCGTTCGCCCGAGGCGGCGATGGCCACGCTCGAAGAACTGGAAGAGACCGCGCGCCTGTGGCTGATGAGCTCGCCGCGGCCCGCCCCGTTGACCGCTGACCAACTTGCCGAACTGCGCAGCGTCTTCGGCGCTGGCACCTGAACCAGACTCTCTGCACAAGGACGAAATCGAATGAAGATCCTCATCACCGGCGGCGCCGGATTTGTGGGCGCCCGGCTGGCGCGCACGCTGCTCGCCCGCGGCACATTGGCCGGCCGCGCCATCGGACAGGTCGTGCTGGCCGACCAGGCCGGCGCGCCACCCGACCTGCTGGCCGACCCCCGTGTGCAAGAGCGCGTGGGCCCGCTGCTGGCGCACTGCGCGTCGCTGCGCGACGAAGATTTCGACGGCGTGTTCCACCTCGCGTCGGCGGTGTCGGGCGAGTGCGAGGCCGATTTCGACCTCGGCCTGCGCTCCAACCTTGACAGCACGCGTGCGCTGCTGGACGCGCTGCGCTCGCGCGCCGAAGCCGGGGCAACGCCGACGCGGCTGGTCTTCTCGAGTTCCGTCGCGGTGTTCGGCCCCGATCCGGCGTTGCCAATGCCTGCACTCGTGGCCGACGACACCCTCCCAGCACCGCAAACCTCGTACGGCACGCACAAGCTGATCTGCGAACACCTGGTTGCCGACTACACGCGCAAGGGCTACGTCGATGGCCGCGCGGCGCGGCTGATGACGGTGACGGTGCGGCCGGGTCGCCCCAACGGCGCGGCCAGCAGTTTCTTCAGCGGCATCATCCGCGAGCCGCTGGCGGGCGAGGACGCCGTGCTGCCGGTCTCGCCCGACGTGTCGCATCCGGTGTCGTCACCACGGCGCACGGTGGAAGGGCTGATCGCCGTGTTCGAGGCCAGCCGCGAAGCCTTTGTCGGCCGTTCGGCGCTCAACCTGCCGGCGCTCAATGTCACCGTGCAGCAGATGCTGGATGCACTCGAGGCTGTGGCCGGTCCGAAGGTGAGGGCGCGCGTCAAGCTGCAGCGCGACTCCGCAATAGCCGGCATCGTGGCCAACTGGCCGCGCGGCGCCACCTCGGCCCGTGCGGCAGCGCTGGGCTTGCGGCCCGAAGTCAACTTCGAAGACATCATCCGTCAGTACATCGCAGACAGCGCGGCCACGCCCGCGGCGCTGAAGGGAATGGCATGAACCAGATCGATCTCAAGGGCCGCGTCGCGGTGGTTACCGGCGGCGCACAGGGCATTGGCTTTGCCATCGGGCAGCGCCTGCTGGCGTCTGGCGCGCGGCTGGTGATCTGGGACATCGACGCCGAGCGGCTGCAAGCTGCAAGCGCCGAACTGGGTGCGCATGGCCCGGTGCGCGGCGAGGCCGTCGAGCTCACCGATGATGCCGCCGTCGCCGCCGCCTGCGCCAAGGCCGTGGCCACCGAAGGCCGCATCGACATCCTCGTCAACAACGCCGGCATCACCGGCGGCAACGCCAGCACCTGGGATCTTGACCCGGTGGTGTGGCGCCGCGTCATCGAGGTCAACTTGATCGCGCCCTATCTGACCAGCCGCCATGTCGTGCAGGCCATGGTGCGCCAGGGCTACGGCCGCATCGTCAACATCGCCAGCGTGGCGGGCAAGGAAGGCAACCCCAACGCCAGCCACTACAGCGCCAGCAAGGCCGGCTTGATCGCGTTGACCAAGTCGCTGGCCAAAGAGGTGGCGACCCAGGGCGTGCTCGTCAACGCCATCACGCCGGCCGTGGCCAAGACGGCCATGTTCGATCAGATGACGCAGCAGCACATCGACTACATGCTGGGCAAGATCCCGATGGGGCGATTTTTGGAGGTCGAAGAGATCGCCGCCATGGTGGCCTGGCTGTCGAGCGAAGACTGCTCGTTCTCTACCGGCGCTGTGTTCGACATCACCGGCGGGCGCGCGACCTACTGAGGTTTCAACCGATGCGCCCGAGCAGCAGGTACTCCATCAACGCCTTCTGCACGTGCATGCGGTTCTCGGCTTCGTCCCAGACCACGGACTGCGGGCCGTCGATGACTTCGGCGGTGACTTCCTCGCCGCGGTGCGCGGGCAGGCAGTGCATGAAGAGCGCGTCGCTTTGCGCCACGGCCATCATTTCCTCGTCCACGCACCAGTCGACAAAGGCCTTGCGGCGCTCTTCGTTCTCGGCCTCGTAGCCCATGCTGGTCCAGACGTCGGTGGTCACCAGATGCGCGCCGGCACAGGCTTCGAGCGGATGGTTGAAGACCTGGTAGCAACTGCGGTCGCGGATGCCGGCAGCATCCGGGTCGACCTCGTAGCCACTGGGCGTGCTCACGTGCACCTTGAAGCCCAGGACCTCGGCTGCCTGCAGCCAGGTGTTGGCCATGTTGTTGCCGTCGCCCACCCAGGCCACTACCTTGCCCTGGATGCTGCCGCGCTGCTCGATGAAGGTGAAGACGTCCGCCAGGATCTGGCAGGGGTGGTATTCGTTGGTCAGGCCGTTGATCACCGGCACGCGCGAGTTCGCCGCGAAGCGTTCGATCATGTTCTGGTGGTAGGTGCGGATCATCACGATGTCGACCATGCGGCTGATCACGCGCGCGGTGTCCTCGGCGGGCTCGGCGCGGCCGAGATGGCTGTCGCCCGTGGTCAGGTTCACCACCGAGCCGCCCATCTGGTACATGCCGGCCTCGAAGCTGACGCGCGTGCGCGTGCTGGCCTTTTCGAAGATCATGGCCAGCGTGCGGTCGACCAGCGGCTGGTAACGCTCGTAGTTCTTGAAGCGCGTCTTGATGATGCGCGCGCGTTCGAAGAGGTAGCTGTACTCCTCGGCGCGCAGGTCCTTGAATTGCAGATAGTGCTTGATCAGCGTCGAACCAGGTTTCATGCCGGGTCTCATGTTTCGGCGAGAAATGCTTTCACCAGCGGGCACAGGATGGCCACCATCTGCGCTGCCTCATCGGCCGACAGAATGAGCGGCGGCACGAGGCGGATCACGCGCTCGGCAGTGACGCTGATCATCAGCCCGGCCTCGGCGGCGCGGCCCAGCAGCACGCCGCAAGGGCGGTCGAGTTCGATGCCGATCATCAGGCCGGCGCCGCGGATGTCGCTCACGCCTGCAAGCCCGGCGAGTTCACGTTCCAGGCCCGCGCGCAGCACCGCGCCCACGGCAGCGGCATTGGCCATCACGCCGTCTTCTTCCATGATGCGCAGCGTCTCGACGCCGGCACGCATCGCCAGTGGGTTGCCGCCGAAGGTGGTGCCGTGGTTGCCCGGGCCCAGCACATCCACGGCGCGTGGGCCCACGACGATGGCGCCGACCGGCACGCCAGACCCCAGGCCCTTGGCCAGCGGCATCACGTCAGGCTGGATGCCGGCCCACTGGTGCGCAAACCACTTGCCGGTGCGGCCGATGCCGCATTGCACCTCGTCGAGCATGAGCAGCCAGTCATGCTCGTCGCAGATGCGGCGCAAGCCCTGCAGGTAGTCCCAGCGCGCGGGGTTGATGCCGCCTTCGCCCTGGATGGTCTCGAGGAAAATCGCCACCACGTTGGGGTTGCTGTTAGCCACAGCTTCCACCGCCGCAAGGTCATTCAGCGGCACGCGCACGAAGCCTTCGACCAGCGGCTCGAAGCCCTTTTGTACCTTGGGATTGCCGGTGGCCGACAGCGTGGCGATCGAGCGGCCGTGAAAGGCACCCTCGTAGACGATGATCTCCGGGCGGTCCACGCCCTTGTCGTGGCCAAACTTGCGCGCGATCTTGAGCGCACCCTCGTTGGCCTCGAGGCCGGAGTTGCAGAAGAACGCCGCCGACAGGCCCGACAGGGCACACAGGCGCTCGGCGAGTTGTTCCTGCAGCGGCACTTCGTAGTAGTTGGAGCTGTGGATCATCTTGCCGATCTGATCCTGCAGCGCTGGCACCAGCTTGGGGTGCGCGTGGCCTAGCGTGTTGACGGCGATGCCGCCCAGGCCGTCGAGGTACTTTCGACCCTCGGTGTCCCAGAGCCAGCAGCCACGGCCGTAGGCCAGCGCGATCGGCAGGCGGCCGTAGGTGTTCATCACATGCGGCATGGGGCGCGCTTGTGCGGCGTGCGCGATCGCGGGCTCGGGTGCGTTCATCGTCGGGCGTCCTCGAAGTGGGGCTCAGCAGACAGCCGGTCGATGACACATGGGTCACAGCCCGGCGAGGGCGGATTCTAAAGTGCGCCCAGCGCGTGCCGATGAACTGCGGTCACCAGGCAACCCGAGGTCCGCACATGCATGCTGCATCGCAGCACATCCAAGGCACAATGCGGGCCGTGCAACGCCCGACGTGGGCGCAGGCGACGGCCCCGGTTGGCCGCCACGCCGAGCCGAAGCCGATGACCAAACCCAAGCCGCGCCACTTCATCATTCAGGGGCTCACCGTGGACGGGCGCATGTTTCGCCCGAGCGACTGGGCCGAGCGGCTGGCCGGCGCGATGTCGAGCTTCCGCCCTGGCGGCAGCGCCGGTGGCATCGGCGCCTACATCGGCTATTCGCCGTATTGCGTGCCGCAGGTGATGGACGACGTGCGCTGCGTGATGGTGAGCGAGGCGCTCAAGGGCATCGAGCCCATGGCCTGGGACTTCGTCATGAACTTTGCGCGCGACAACCGGCTGACGGTGTCGGAGGTCTGCCCGATACCGGACGCCCCGCAGTAAGGTCGCCGCCTGCGCGACAGACGTGAAAAGGCCCGCTGCTGCGGGCCTTTGACATCAATCCTGACCGAAATCAGGCAGCGAGCGCGAGCGCCTTGACCTTGGCGGACAGGCGGCTCTTCAGGCGCGCGGCCTTGTTCTTGTGGAAGATGCCCTTGTCGGCAACCGAATCAATGACGCTTTGCGCCGACTTGAAGATCTCGACGGCCTTGACCTTGTCGCCGCCGGTCACGGCCTTCTGGACATTCTTGACGACGGTGCGAAAGCGCGAGCGCAACGAGGTGTTGGCGGCGTTCAGGACCACGTCCTGGCGGGCGCGCTTGAGGCCCGAGGCGAGGCGAACGGTTTTCTTCTTGGCTTTGGACGAAGTGGCCATGCTGCTTAGGTTGTAGTCGAAACTAGAGGGACAAAGACCGTCGACTATAGCATGCCCGCGGCGCGTTGGCCAGAGGTCGCGGGGCGCTGCCTATAATGAAGCCATGCGGCATCCGGCCGGCCCAACGCCGGGCACATCCACCTCGTGAACCTGCTCAAGGCCGCCTCGACTGTCTCGCTGCTCACGCTGGCCTCGCGTGTTACCGGGCTGGTGCGCGAGCAGATCATCGCTGCCACCTTCGGCGCCAGTGCCGCGACCGACGCCTTCAACGTCGCGTTTCGCATCCCCAACCTGTTTCGCCGCTTGTTTGCCGAAGGCGCGTTCTCGCAGGCTTTCGTGCCTTTGCTGGCGGCCACACGCGCGCGCGACGGCGACGCGGCGACGCATGCGCTGATCGACGCCGTGGCCACCGTGCTGGCCTGGGCGCTGATCGCCACGTGCGTGCTGGGCGTGGCCGCCGCACCCGCGCTGGTGTGGGCAATCGGCTCCGGCCTTGAGCAGTTCGACACCGCCGTGGGGCTGACACGCTGGATGTTCCCGTACATCGGTTTCATTTCGATGGTGGCACTGGCCGCGGGCGTGCTCAATACCTGGCGGCACTTCGCGGTGCCTGCGGTGACGCCCGTGCTGCTCAACCTGAGCGTGATCGGCGCGGCATGGCTCGGCGGGCCACGGCTCGCCGCTGCGGGCATCGACCCCATCTATGCGCTGGCCGGTGGCGTGGTGCTGGGCGGCGTGCTGCAACTGGCAGTGCAGATCCCGGCACTGGCGCGCGTCGGCTGCCTGCCCAGGATCGGACTGGTGCCGGCCGCCATTGCGCGCGCGGCGCGCCACCCGGGCGTGGCGCAGGTGCTGCGGCAGATGGCGCCGGCACTGCTGGGTGTGTCGGTGGCGCAGATCTCGCTGCTCATCAACACGCAAATCGCGTCGCACGTGGCGGTGGGCGCGGTGTCCTGGCTGACCTATGCCGACCGTCTGATGGAGTTCCCGACCGGGCTGCTGGGTGTGGCGTTGGGCGTCGTGTTGCTGCCGCAGCTGTCGGCGGCACAGGCGAGGCAGGACGCCGCCGCGTACTCGGGCATGCTCGACTGGGGCCTGCGCCTGGTGTTGCTGCTGACGCTGCCTTGTGCGCTGGCCTTGCTGTTGTTCCCGCAGGCCCTGGTGTCGGTGCTGTACCACCGCGGCGCCTTTGGCGCGCAGGATGTGGCGATGACGGTCAACGCCTTGCGCGGCTACGGTGTCGGCTTGCTCGGCCTTGTCGCCATCAAAGTGCTTGC
>JANPMR010000262.1:0-5085 GCA_031427055.1 Rubrivivax sp. | reverse complement strand
CGAGGATGCGCAGCGGGTTGCTGTGCAGGCGGCGCCTGGCGTCGTCGTCGAGCGCCCCGGCGTGGGCCTCGAAGTGCGCGATCAGCGCGGCGCGGTGCACCAGCCGTTCGTCCGGCTGGCCCAGGCTGTTGAGCTCCAGGCGCACGTCGCGGCCCTCGACCAGGCCCAACTCGCGCCACAGCGCACGGCACATCAGGATCAGTTCGGCATCGACATCGGGCCCGCCAAAGCCCAGCGCTTCGGCGCCGAACTGGTAGAACTGGCGGTAGCGGCCCTTCTGCGGCCGCTCGTGGCGGAACTGCGCGCCGAGGTACCACAGCCGCTTACCGCCGTCGTAGAGCAGCGAACGCTCGACCGCCGCGCGCACCACCCCGGCGGTGTTCTCCGGGCGCAGCGTCAGCGCATCGCCATTCATCGCGTCGACGAAGGAGTACATCTCCCGCTCGACGATGTCGGTGACCTCGCCCAGTCCGCGCACGAACAGCGCCGTCGGCTCGACGATCGGCGTGCGCACATTGGCGTAGCCGTAGCGCAGCATCAGCGCGCGGATCTTGTCCTCGAGCCATTCCCAGTGCGCCGAATCCGGCGGCAGGCAGTCGTTCATGCCCTTCACCGCGACCAGCGGTGATCTCTCAGCTTTAGCGGCAAGCAGTTCGTTTTCGGCCATGGGGAAAGGAAAGAGGCGCCCGCGCAGCGGACGAAGTCAACGCGAGGGAGCAGTCGCGGCAGCGCCGAAACGCCGCTCGATGTAGTCCTCGACCAGGCGGTGGAAGTCGGCAGCGATATTCTCGCCGCGCAGCGTCAGCGCCTTCTCGCCGTCGATGAAGACCGGCGCGGCCGGCGCTTCGCCGGTGCCCGGCAGACTGATGCCGATGTCGGCATGCTTGCTTTCGCCGGGGCCGTTGACGATGCAGCCCATCACCGCGACCTTGAGGTTCTCGACACCGGGGTACTTGGCCTTCCAGACCGGCATCTGCGCGCGCAGGAAGTCGTCGATCTGTTGGGTCAGTTCCTGGAAGGTGGTGCTGGTGGTGCGGCCGCAGCCGGGGCAGGCCGTGACACTCGGGTTGAAGCTGCGCAGGCCGAGCGACTGAAGAATCTCGAGCGCCACCACCACTTCCTGCGTGCGTGCCTCGCCGGGCTGCGGCGTCAGGCTGACGCGGATGGTGTCGCCGATGCCTTCCTGCAGCAGCACCGCCAGCGCCGCGGCCGAGGCCACCGTGCCCTTGGTGCCCATGCCGGCTTCGGTCAGGCCCAGGTGCAAGGCGTAGTCGCAGCGCGCGGCAAGTGCGCGATAGACCGCGATCAAGTCCTGCACGCCGCTGACCTTGCAACTGATGATGATGTTGTCAGGGTTCAGGCCGAGTTCACGCGCGACTTCGGCCGATTGCAGCGCCGACGAGATCAGCGCCTGGTACATCACCTGCCTGGCGTCCCAGGGCTCGGCGCGCTTGGCGTTGTCGTCCATCATCGAGGCCAGCAGCTCCTGGTCCAGACTGCCCCAGTTGACGCCGATGCGCACCACCTTGTCGTAGCGCGCCGCGGCCTCGACCATCATGCCGAACTGGCGGTCGCGCTTGTCGCCCTTGCCGACGTTGCCAGGGTTGATGCGGTACTTGGACAGCGCCCGGGCCATCGCCGGAAAGTCGGTCAGCAGGCGGTGGCCGTTGTAGTGGAAGTCGCCGACCAGCGGCACCTCGATGCCCATGCGGTCGAGCTGCTCGCGGATGTGCGGCACGGCTGCGGCCGCCTCCGGCGTGTTGACGGTGATGCGCACCAGTTCCGAACCGGCGAGCGCCAACTCCTTGACCTGGATCGCGGTGCCGATCACGTCGACGGTGTCGGTGTTGGTCATCGACTGCACGCGCACCGGCGCATCGCCGCCGACCGTGACCACGTGGCTGCCCCAGCTCACACGGGCCTGGCGCGTGCGCCGCCGCAGCGGCAGCGCGGCGGCGATGGGGTCGAACTCGGCGGCGTCACTCATGGGGGGCAGTCAGGGCAGTTGCAGGCGGGCCACGTTGTCGCGCGTACTGGCGCTCAGGTCGACCGGCTGGCCGCGAAACACCAGTTGAGTCACCGCGGCGTTGCCAATGGTCAGGCGCAGCGGCAAGGCCCCGTCCAGGCCGACGGTCTCACCCGGCTGCACGCTGCGCGACAGCAGTGTCTGGCCGCGGGCATCCTGCACCTCGACCCACGACTCGGCGCTGGTGCGCACCGCCAACACACCGGCGGCGGTGACCGCGGCCGGTCCGGCCAGCGCCAGGGTTGGCGCCGAATGGACGGTCTCGATCAGCGCCGACGCGGCGGTGGCCACAGACGGTGTTGCGCTGACGGCTGCCGGTCCCTCCGGTGCCGCCGAGGCAACCAGCACCGCGGTGGGCGCCGAGGCCGGCGCAGGGGTCCATGCGGGTGCCGATGCCGCTGCCGCGCTCGCTGCCGGCGCAGTGGCGCCCCACCAGGGCATCCAGCGCTCGGGCAGCGCGGCCAGCGCCACCGCGCCGATCAGCACCGCCAGCGTGGCCCAGAACATCGGCTTGCCGAGCAGCGCAAAGCCACCGGGATCGCGGCCAATGGGGGACTCGCGAAACGGCGCATTCAGACCTCCCCCCACTTGCGCCAGCTTGGGCAGATCGCCGGCCCGCGGCAACTTGGCGAGCACCGGTTCGGCGTCGATCTTCAACGCGCGGCAGACGGTTTGGGCCAGCGCGCGGGTGAAGGTCAGGTCGGGCAGCTCGCCGTGGCGGTCGGCCTCCAGCGCCTCCAGCTTGCGCGGCGAAACCTTGATCGACGCGGCCAGCGCGGCGATGTGCAGGCCGCGTTTCTCGCGTGCGGCGCGCAACATCGCGCCGGCACTCATCGGGTCCAGGCTGGCCGTGCCGATCGGCGCGGGTTTGTCGCCGGCCTCACTCATCGAGCCGCCCCCGTTCGTAGGCCAGTGTTTCCGGCGCCTGCGGGAATCGGTTGCGCAGTTGGCGGGCGAACTCTTCGACGCCGCCGCGGTTGCCCAGCCGGTTCTCCACCCGCAGTGCCAGCCACAGCGTCTGTGCGTTGGACAGCTCCTCGCGCTGGTTGACGCGGCGGATGTAGAAGCGCGCACGTTCGAATTCACCACGGCGGTACAGCACTTCCGACAGGTTCAGCGCCGTGGTCGGGTTGGACGTGTCGAGTTCGTAGGCCCGCGACAGTTTGCGCTCGGCCTCTTCGAGCCGGCCGGCGCGCGCGTGGCAAACCCCCTGCACCAGGTAGGTCCGCAGCACATCGCGGTACTGCGGCAAGGCCAGGGCCTGCTCGAACAGCCGGTCGGCCTCGTCGAAGCGGTTGCGCTGACACAGGAACCAGCCGCGGTTGTGCAGCACGTCGGCGTCGCGCGGGTTGATCTGTAGCGCGCGGGCAAAACTGTCGTCGGCCAGCCGGTCTTCGCCCATGCTGGCGTAGACCAGGCCGCGCAGGCTGAACGCGGCGCCGAGCTCGGGCTTGGCTTGCAAGGCCAGCTTGATCTCGTCGAGCGCCGTCTCGTACTGGCCGCGGCCGAAGTGCAGCGCCGCCAGCTCCATGCGCACCGCAGCGCGGCGGTCGGCATCGGTCTGGTCGGAGGCCGTGCGCAACTCGCCACTGGGTGGCGGCGACGCCGGGGCGCCGCCCGGTGCAGCGCAGGCCGCGAGCAGCGCAGCGGCGCTCAGGATCAGGGCCAAGCCGGGCAGGCGCATCGGTGTCAGACGCGGGGCGCCGGTTGCAGGATCGCGATCGGCACACGCCGCAGGCGCTGCCCGACATGCGTGCGGTCTTGGACTTCGCCGGCCAACTGGCCGCAGGCAGCGTCGATGTCGGTGCCGCGCGTCTTGCGCACCGTGGTCACGATGGCGGCCGCTTGCAGCCTGTCGGAACGGCTGTACTGACAGGCGCTGGTTCAGGCTTTGGCCTTGAATGCGCACGCATTGGCGCCAGGCTGGGCATGAACCTGGTGCTGGTTGATGTACAGCAAGATGCCCTGAGCGCTGCCACGCAAGAAATGCAGGCTACGGGCGCGCAAGTGCTGCCGTTCAAACTCGACGTGTCAAGCGCCAGCCAGATGGAGGCGATGGGCGCTGCGGTGCTGGCACGTTTTGGGGCGCCGCATCTCGTGTTCAATAACGCAGGCGTTGGCTCAGGTGGCCTGATATGGGAAAATTCGGTCAAAGACTGGGAGTGGGTATTGGGCGTGAACGTGATGGGCGTGGCTCATGGCGTTCGCATCTTTACGCCGATGATGCTGAAGGCGGCCAAACAAGACGCAACGTGGCAAGGCCATATCGTCAACACAGCCAGCATGGCCGGTTTGCTTAACGCCCCCAACATGGGCGTCTACAACGTCACCGGCACCGTATTTGCCGGCGCACCGTATCTGCAGCCGGTGCCCAGCGGCGGCTGCATCCGCATCATGACCGGCGCCGTCATGCCGCCCGGCCTGGACACCGTGGTTCCCATCGAACTCTGCCAGGTGCAGGCTCGAGAGGTGCAGATCCGCCCCGGGCTGCTGAAGACCGGCGACAACCGTCGCCGGGCCGGTGAAGACCTGGCGCTGGGTTCGCCTGCTCTGGGCGCCGGTCGCCAGCTGCGCCCCGCCGACCTGGGCCTGGCGGCATCGCTGGGACATGCCACCCTCGTTGTACGGCGACGCTTGCGTGTCGCCCTGTTCTCCACCGGCGACGAATTGCGATCGCCGGGGGATGCACTGCCACCCGGGTGCATCTACGACAGCAACCGCTATTCGTTGCTGGGTGCGCTGACCCGACTGGGCGTGGAGATTCTGGACCTCGGCCTGGTGCCCGACAACGAAGTGGCGCTCACGGCAGCCATGGCCAGCGCGGTAGCCCGCTGCGACGCCGTCGTGACGAGCGGCGGCGTCAGCATGGGCGACGCCGACTACACGCGCCAGATGTTGCAAGAAATGGGCGAGGTCACGTTCTGGAAAGTGGCTATGCGGCCAGGCCGGCCATTCGCGTTTGGGCCGTTGCTGGGCAGCGACGGCAAGCGGGCGCTGCTGTTTGCGCTGCCTGGCAATCCGGTCGCGGCACTGGTGACGTTCTATGCACTGGCCCAACC
>JANPMR010000261.1:0-7251 GCA_031427055.1 Rubrivivax sp. | reverse complement strand
GCCGTCAGCGCACCGGCCAGCGTCGCAGCCTGCCCCACGCCGCGCAGGCCGGCGTCGGCGCGCGCCAGCAGCTCGGGCGGCACTGCCGTCTGGCGCAGCGTGCGGTCGTGCACGTCGTGCAGGGTGTGGCCGGCGTCGCCGACGATCTGCTGTGTCAGCAGCAGCGCAATGGCCAGCGCGCCGACGCCGGGAATCAGCGGCACGCACAGCAGGCCCACGGCGTGCACGGCCAGGCCCAGCGTCATGGCGCGGCCGGGGCCGAGCCAGCGGCCCAGGCGCGGCGCCCACGCGGCGCCCAGCACCGCGCCCAGCCCACCCATGGCGAAGATCATGCCGAGCTGCCCGGTGGGCAGCCCGACATCGCGGCTGACGAAGATCATGTAGGCGGTGCCCGAGAGCGCGCCGCCAAAGGCCAGCAGGCCCTCGATGCCGGCCAGCGCGCGCAGCGCCGGGCGCGCGGCGATGGCGTGCAGGCCGGCGGCGGTTTCATCGCGCCACACCTGCCATGCGGATGCGTCGGCGGTGGCCGGGCGTGCGCTGCCGGGTGCCTCGGGCACGCCGCGCAGGCACAGTGCCGAGCCGATGTAGCTCAGCGCATCCACGGCCAGCGACCAGGCCGCGCCCAGACCCTGGTAGAGCCAGCCGCCCAAGGCAAACGCGGCGGTCTCTGACAGGCTGCCGGCCATCGCCAACTGCGCGTTGCGCCGCGGCAGATCGTCGGCCGCGACACGCTGCGCGATCCAGGCTGAGCGCGCCAGCTCGAAGATCACCGTCAGCACGCCGCTGGCCGCCGCCGCCAGCAGCAGGCCGGCAAACGTGGCCCAGCCCTGCCAGGCCGCGACGGCCAGCAGGCCGAGCACGGCCGCGCGCCCGCCATCGGCCAGCAGCATCACGCCCCGCTTGCCGCGCCGATCCACCCAGGCGCCCAGCAGCAGCGCACCGAGCGCGGCCGCGCCCACGTCCGCCACCAGCAGCAGCGCCATCTGCGCCGGCGTGGCCTGCAGCGCCAGCGTGGCCAGCCAGGGGATGGCCAGCCGGCTGAGCATGCTGCCGAAGTTGGACACCGCCTCGGCCGCGACGACGCGGGGGATGGCGCAGTCGGCAGCGCGCAAGCGGTGATGGACAGCGGCCGCAGCGGGTCGACGGCCGCTGTGTGTCGACGGCTGCTGCGCAGGCGCGGGCCACAATGCGCCGCTCGATGTCGCCACGCCAGCCCCTCATCTACGCCGCACTGGCCTTCGTCATGTGGGGGCTGTTCCCGCTGTACTTTCGGCAGGTGGCCAGCGTGCCGTCGCTCGAGGTCTTGCTGCACCGCTCGGCCTGGTCGCTGGTCTTCGTGTTTGCGCTGCTGGCCTGGCAGCGCCGTTTTGCCTGGCTGGGCGCGGTGCTGCGCCAGCCGCGTCAGTTGGCGCTGTTTGCGTGCAGCGCGCTGCTGTTGTCAGTCAACTGGCTGGTCTACATCTACGCCGTGCAAAGCGGCCACGTCATCGAGGCCAGCCTGGGCTATTTCATCAACCCGCTGGTCAACGTGCTGCTGGGCGTGCTGGTGCTGGGCGAACGCCTCAAGCGCGTGCAGTGGGTGGCGGTGATGCTGGCCGCGGCCGGCGTGTGCTGGCTGACCTGGTTGCTCGGCCGGCCGCCTTGGATCGCATTGACGCTGGCCTGCAGCTTTGGCGTCTACGGCCTGATGCGCAAGACCGCCACGCTGGGTGCGCTCGAAGGCCTGGCGCTCGAGACGCTGCTGCTCGCACCCATCGTCGTGCCGGCGCTGCTGTGGTGGACCTTCTTCAACGGCGGCGCGCTGCTGCAGGGCGACATCGGCCTCATCGGCTGGCTGCTCATCGCCGGGCCGCTGACCGCGCTGCCGCTGCTGTGCTTTGCCGCCGGCGCGCGCGGCCTGCCGCTGGCCACGCTGGGCATGGTGCAGTACCTGTCGCCGACGCTGCAGCTGGTGCTGGGCATGTGGTTCTTCCACGAGCCTTTCGATGGCGGGCGCTTGATCGGCTTTGCCTTCATCTGGTCGGCGCTGGCCATCGTCAGCGCCCAGGCGCTGGGCGCGCGCCGGCCGCGGTGGTTGTTCGGGCAGGCGGGCTGAGCGCACGGCCCCGGCCACGCGCGGCACTGTTCACTATTGAACCGGGCAACCCTGCCCGCGCTTGCTGCCGCGAACATGCGTTCACCGCTGCAGACCGCCCGGCCACCTGCAGCGGCAAACCGCAGCTCACGCCACCGTCCAGGAGATCAAGCCATGTCCACCGCCGCCTTCAAACTCGTCCCCGCCGTCCTGCTGGTGCTGGCCTGCCATGTGCCCAGCACCCACGCGCAGCCGTCTACCGGCGCCGCCCAGCGTCTGCACGCCAACGCCTTGGCCTCGTTCCAGAAGGCGCGCTTCCCAGAGGCCTACGGCCGGCTCATCGCCCTGGCCGACGCCGGGCACGCGCCTGCGGCCGAGCTGGCGCTGTGGATGTACCTCAACGGCCCGACCGTGTTTGGCCGCGATTGGGACAGCACTCCTGAGCAACTGACGGCCTGGGCGCAGCTGGCACGCCAGCCGGCGCCGACGATGCTTGCGCGCAGCTATCCTCAGCCCCTGCTGCCGGTCACGAACCGCACGCGCTGACGGCACCGCCGCCGCGCGCTGTCACCAGCGCGGCGGCAGCTTCTTCAGCAGCACGATGCGCTCGCGCGTGACCTCGATGTAGCCGCCGCGCACCAGATCGTGCAGCAACCGGTGGACCATCGCGCGCGACGCGCCCAGCCGTTCGGCGATGCGCGCCTGGCTCATGGGACCGACCACCACGCGTTGCCCGTGGTGGTCGACCGCCAGCGCGTCGAACAGGCCCACCAGCCGCCCGTACACATCCACCGACGCCAGCCGGCCCACGGTGCTCGTCAGGGTGCGCACGCGCTGCACCAGTCGCTGGATCAGGTGCAAGGCCAGGTCCGGGCGCGAGGCCAGCACGCGCTCGACCTCGGCACGCGTCACACGGGTCAGCTGGGCGCGCGTGGTCACCTCCACGGTGGCAGCACGCAGCTCGCCGCTGAGCATCAACTCGCCAAAGAACTCACCCGGGCCCAGGGTGTTGAGCTCGACCGATCGCCCGCCTTCACCCGCAACCACAGCGCGCAACTCACCCGAATGGATGATGAACATGCAGTCGGCCACCTCGCCTTCGGTCACGACCGTCATGCCCGCTTCCCACGTGCGCGTGTCGCCTCGCCTGGCCAGTTCGGTCAGGATGTCGTCGGGTTGTTCCAAGGTCGCTGTCTCCATTCGTTACCGCATCCGGCGGGTGTTGAACAGTCGCGACTGTACCCAGGGGACGCGCACACGTTCACTATTGAAATCGGGTGCGCAGTCCGCACCGGGTGGCCCGACCATGCGCGCTGCGGTCAAGCACAGATCGGGCAACCCGGCGTACACGTCATGTTCGAATTCATCCCGCTTGTTGCACGCGCTGTGGTCCGTGTCGACTTGCCCAGGCTTCACGCCGCGGCGACGTGCCCGTCCCCCATCGCGTGGCCGCAGCGGTGGGCTGCCTGAGGTGGGCGCCATTCCGCCGCTGAACGACGTGCTGGGCGAGTCTGCCGCAGCCCTGACCCAGCTTGCTTTCTCGTGCAATGACCTGATGCGCCTGCGTTACGTGGCGCTGGCTGCGAACGCGGCGTTCATCGCCTACGGCCTGACGGCACAGCTATGGCCGGTGCCGGCCAGCCCGTAGACTCGCTCCGGGTTGCGGCTGAAGACAGCCCAGCCCCGAAGCACCGCGGCAACGCGGCTCCATGAGAGTTGTCTGCCTGCGACGGCCGGTGACGCAAAGTCAGGCCAGGCTGTACCCATGCAAGACAACGACGGCAACAACGCCACCGAAGCCCTGCGCGCCGCCATTGCCGCGCTGGAATCCCAACGCTCCGCACTGGGCGACGCCCTGGTGGATGCCGCGCTCGGCCCCTTGCTGGAACGACGGGCGCTTCTGAACGCCGAGCCCGCGTCCCCACAGCCCGTGCGTCGCCTGCGGCAGGTCAGTGTGCTGTTCCTGGACATCGTGGGCTCCACACAGCTCATTCAGAAACTCGAGCCCGAGGACGTGCAGGAGGTGGTGGACGGCGCGCTGGCGGCATTTACCGCGCTCGTGCTTCAACACGGCGGCGAGGTGCTGCGCTACGCCGGTGACAACCTGAAGGCGGCCTTCGGCGCGGACAGCACGCGCGAGGACGACGCCGAGCGTGCGGTGAACTGCGGGCTGGCCCTGCTGCAAGAGGCGGCCTGGCGCGGCGGCGCGGTGCAGCAGGCCCACGGATTGGCGGGCTTCGACGCCCGTGTGGGCATCCACACGGGGCCGGTGGTGCGCGGCGGCGGCGTCGAGCAGGACAACAGCCTCAGCGGCCTGGCCGTCAACATCGCGGCACGCATGGAGCAGGCGGCGCTGCCGGGCACCCTGCGCATCAGCATGGACACCTACCGGCTCGTGCAAGGATGCTTCGAGGTGCAGGAGCAGCCCGCCCTGCAGGTCAAGGGCCTGCAGGAGCCGATGCGGACCTTCCTGGTGCTGGGGGTGCGCGAGCGGCGGCTGCGCGGGCTGCGGCACGGCGCCGACGGGGTGACCACCGCGATGGTCGGCCGCGATGCCGAGCAGCGGCAACTGCAGCGCCTGGCATCCACCGTGTTCGGCGCCGGCGGCCGCCTGGCTGCGGCGACCGTGATCGCCGACGCGGGTGTGGGCAAGAGCCGCCTGCTGGCCGAGTTTCAGGCCGCGTGGCTGACGCAAGCGCAGGCGCAGGCGCCGGCCAGCGGGCTGTGGCGTGCCAGCAGCCACCCGCAGGCCCTGTACCAGCCCTACGGCTTGCTGCGCGACCTGCTGTTCTGGCGCCTGGGTGTGCGCGACAGCGATTCGCAGGTTCAGGCCCAGCAGACCTTCGCCGCTGCCCTGCAGCCGTTCTTTGGTGATGCGGCGGATGAACAAACCGCGCTGCTGGGCCAACTCATCGGCCTGGACTACAGCGCCAGCCCCTTCATTGCCGGCATCCTGCGCGACGGCAAACAACTGCAGGGCCGGGGCCTCAACGCCTGGGTTCGCTGCCTGCAGTTCCAGGCTGCCGCGCAGCCCCTGGTGTTGGTGCTGGACGACCTGCAGTGGGCCGACGACGAATCGCTCAATGCCATCGACCACCTCGTGGCGGTCGCGTCGGAACTGCAGGTCTTGTTGGTCTGTGCCGCGCGGCCCGAACTGCTGCAGCGCCGGCCGCAGTGGGGTGCCCAGTGGCCGGGGCACGAACGCATTGAGTTGACACCGTTGGCCGCACAGGATAGTGATGCCTTGGCCGCCGCGCTGTTGACGCGCTTCGCCGCACCGGTGCCCACGCTGCAGAAGCTGCTGTCGACGCAGGCGGCGGGCAACCCGTACTACATGGAAGCGCTGCTGCAGATGCTGGTCGACACCGGCGTCATCCAGACCGGTGGCGAGCACTGGCAGGTGCAGGAAGACCGGCTGACTGACTTGAAGGTGCCGGCCACGCTGGTGGGCGTGCTTCAGGCGACGCTGGACGCGCTGGATGCCGATGCCCGGCGCAGCCTGCAACGGGCCAGCGTGGTGGGCGCGCTGTTCTGGGACGAAGCCTTGGCAGCGATCGACCCGCAGGCGCCCGAGCAACTGCCCGCGCTCGCGCGGCTCGAACTGGCGCTGCCACAAGCGCAGAGCGCGTTCGAAGGCGCCAGCGAGTACAGCTTTCGCCACCACCTGCTGCACCAGGTGACCTATGGCACCGTGCTCAAGGCCGACAAGCGCCAGGCCCACGGCCAGGCGGCCCAGTGGCTGCAAAGCAGAAGCCAGGGGCGCGAGAACGAACTGGCCAGCCAGATTGCAGAGCACTTCGAACGCGCCGGCGACACGGCGCAGGCCATCACCTACTGGCTGCGCGCTGCCGAGGACGCAGCGCGCCGGCAGGCCGACACCGCCGCCCTGGCGCATGCCGACCGCGCGCTGGCGCTGGACGACGGCACCGACCTCAAGCGCCAGGTGCGCCTGCATCGCGTGCGCGGCGACGTCTTTTTGCGCAGTGGCGACTCAGCCGGACATGGGCGCGAGGTCGAGATTCTGGAAGCCTTGGCCGACCAGACGGACGACGACGAGTTGCGCCTGGCGCTGGCCAACGACCTCGTCTGGCGCCTGTTCATGGAAGCCCGCTTCGAGGACGCCGTCGAACTCGCCGAACGGCGCCTGGCACGGGCCGAGGCCCGCGCGCCGCGGGATGCCGGGCGCGTGCACAACGTCACCTTCCTTTGCCTGAGCCGTCTGGAACGCCACGACGAGGCCCTGGTGCATGCGCACCAGGGCCTGGCGCAGGCGCGCGCCGCCGGTGACCTCAACACCGAGGCGGCGATCCTCACCAACCTGGGCGTCGTGCATGTCCACGCAAATCGCATCGCGCAGGCGCTGGCGCACTACGGGCAGGCCCTTGACGCCTACAAGGCGGCAGGAAGCCGCGTCGGCATGGTCAAGCCCCCTCGTCATGTGGATGGGTGTGTCACGCGAGGATTTCATCAAGCTGGAGAAGAAAGAAGGGGCAGTCGAAGCTCCTTTCAAGGGCTGATTTTGGAACTTCTTGCTGCATTCATCGACATCGTCCTGCATCTGGACAAACATCTTATCTGGCTGACCGAGAATTACGGCGCCTGGGTTTATCTGATTCTGTTCCTGATAATTTTCTGCGAGACTGGTCTGGTGGTGACACCCTTTCTACCGGGGGATTCGCTGCTGTTCGTGGCGGGGGCGATTGCCGCCAGCGGCGCGATGGACGTGCACTGGCTGGTGCTGCTACTGATACTGGCGTCGTTTCTCGGCGATAACACCAACTACTGGATCGGACGCTTTTTCGGCCCCAGACTATTTACGCGCACAGATTCACGTTTGCTGAATCGCGCCCATCTCGATAAAACCAATAAATTTTATGAAAAGCATGGCGGCAAAACCATTATTTTTGCGCGCTTTCTGCCTATCATTCGCACCTTCGCACCTTTTGTGGCGGGCATTGGACGTATGATCTATCCGCGTTACATGGCGTATAGCGCGTTCGGCAGCGTACTCTGGATCAGCTTCTTCGTGTATGGCGGTTATTTCTTTGGCAATGTGCCGGTAGTGAAGAACAACCTGACTTTTTTCATACTCGGTATCATCGTACTTTCCATACTCCCCGGCATGATTCAATTTATCCGCAGCCGATTTCAAGGTCGCGCCAGCTCCTAATATAACC
>JANPMR010000260.1:0-30502 GCA_031427055.1 Rubrivivax sp. | reverse complement strand
CCGTGGTCCATCACCTGCAGCAGCACGTTGAAGACGTCGGGGTGCGCCTTCTCGATCTCGTCCATCAGCAGCACCGCGTGCGGCTTCTTGCTGATGGCCTCGGTCAGCAGGCCGCCCTGGTCGAAGCCGACGTAGCCTGGGGGCGCGCCGATCAGGCGGCTCACGGCGTGGCGCTCCATGTACTCCGACATGTCGAAGCGGATGAGGTCGATGCCCATCACGTAAGCCAGCTGCTTTGCAACCTCGGTCTTGCCCACACCGGTGGGGCCGCTGAAGAGAAAGCTGCCGATCGGCTTGTCGGGCTTGCCCAGCCCCGAACGCGCCATCTTGATGGCCGCGGCGATGGCGTCGATGGCCGGATCCTGGCCATAGACCACGCTCTTCAGGTCGCGGTCCAGCAGCTTGAGCTTGCTGCGGTCGTCGGACGACACACTGGCCGGCGGGATGCGCGCGATCTTGGCGACGATCTCTTCGACCTCGTTGCGCGTGATGGTCTTCTTGCGCTTGTTGGCCGGCAGGATGCGTTGCGCGGCACCGGCCTCGTCGATGACGTCGATGGCCTTGTCGGGCAGGTGGCGATCATTGATGAACTTGGCCGAAAGCTCGGCCGCGGCCTGCAGCGCGCCCACCGCGTACTTGACGCTGTGATGCTCTTCGAAGCGCGACTTCAGGCCCTTGAGGATCTCGATGGTCTGTTCGACCGTCGGCTCGACCACGTCAACCTTCTGGAAGCGCCTGGACAGCGCGGCGTCCTTCTCGAATATGCCGCGGTACTCGGTGAAGGTGGTGGCGCCGATGCACTTCATGGCGCCACTGCTCAGCGCCGGCTTGAGCAGGTTGGATGCGTCCAGCGTGCCACCGCTGGCGGCGCCAGCGCCGATCAGCGTGTGAATCTCGTCGATGAAGAGGATCGCGTTCGGGTGCTCTTTGAGCTGCTTGAGCACGCCCTTGAGGCGTTGCTCGAAGTCGCCGCGGTACTTGGTGCCGGCCAGCAAGGAGCCCATGTCGAGCGAATAGACGGTGGCGTCACCCAGCACCTCGGGCACATCGTTTTGCGTGATACGCCAAGCCAGGCCTTCGGCGATGGCGGTCTTGCCCACGCCCGCCTCGCCCACCAGCAGCGGGTTGTTCTTGCGGCGGCGGCACAGCACCTGGATGACGCGCTCGACCTCGAGCTCGCGGCCGATCAGCGGGTCGATCTTGCCTTCTCGGGCCAACTGGTTGAGGTTCTGCGTGAACTGCTCTAGTGGCGAGCCCTTGGCGTCGCCGCCCTCGTCCTTCTCGCCCTCGCTGTTGCCGCTGCCCTCGCTGCCCTTGGCGGGCTCGGGCGGGTCGCTCTTCTTGATGCCGTGGGCAATGAAGTTGACGACGTCCAGGCGCGTCACGCCCTGCTGGTGCAGGTAGTAGACGGCGTGCGAGTCTTTCTCGCCGAAGATCGCCACCAGCACGTTGGCGCCGGTGACCTCTTTCTTGCCGCTGCCAGTGCTTTGCACATGCATGATGGCGCGTTGAATGACGCGCTGGAAACCCAACGTGGGCTGCGTGTCGACCTCGTCGCTGCCGCCCACGGTGGGCGTGTTCTCTTTGATGAAAGTGGCCAGGCTCTTGCGCAGGTCGTCGATGTTGGCGGCGCAGGCGCGCAGCACTTCGGCGGCCGAGGGGTTGTCCAGCAGCGCCATCAACAGGTGTTCGACGGTGATGAATTCGTGGCGCTGCTGGCGCGCCTCGACAAACGCCATGTGCAGGCTGACTTCAAGCTCTTGCGCGATCATGCGGCCTCCATAATGCATTGCAGCGGGTGTCCTTCACGGCGGGCCGCCGTCAGCACCAGTTCGACCTTTGTAGCAGCGACGTCTTTCGGATAGACGCCGCAGATCCCGCGACCTTGGCGGTGGATCATCAGCATGATGTGTGTCGCGGTATCCGCGTCGCGCTGAAAGTAGTGCTGCAGCACCATGACGACAAACTCCATCGGCGTGTAGTCGTCATTGAGCAGCACCACCTGGTACAGCGAAGGGGGCTTTGTGCGCGCTGCCTTGCGCTCGGCCACCACGGCACCGCCGCCGTCACGGCGCGGAGCCACAGGTGGCTTGGGCGGCTGCGGCGGAGTGGGTTCATCGGGCATGGCCCATTCTATCGAGTTGGTTCGTGGCTGCACTGTTGCGGTTGATGACCGCACTGCACTCAGATGTTGGACCGCGGCACCGGTCTTCAAGCCCCGAGGAGCGAGGCTTTGTCGGGTCTGCCGTGCGCCTTGCGGCAAGTCAGACCCGCCAAGTCTTGAGCATCGCCTTGACCCATGCCTTGACCATTGCCTGTCGAATCAAGCAGGGTATGCAGGTGTGTCGAAGCATTGACACCTGTTCGCCGTCGCGCACAGAATTTGAGGGCAGTCAGCAGGGGACGAACATGATGTCTGGCACAGTGAAGTGGTTCAACGACGCCAAGGGTTTCGGGTTCATCGAGCCCGATGGCGGAGGCGCCGACGTCTTCGCGCACTTCTCCGCGGTCCAGATGGAGGGTTTCAAAACCCTCAAGCAGGGCGGCCGCGTGAGCTACGAGCTGGTTCAGGGCCCCAAGGGCGACCTGGCACATAACATCGTCATGGCAGGCGAGGACGTCGTAGACGGCGCTGCGAGTGCACCACTGCGGTCAGCGGTCGCCACATCGGGCTGAGCTTCGTCAGCTTGCCATCTCGCTCTGCCGGTGCGCAGCGAGGGCTGGCGCCAAGGCGCCTGCAGTGCGCGCCACACCTTGCAAGCATCACCCACCCCATCAGGAGCAGCCTTGGCCGCCTACATCTACGCCAACATCGAAGTCACCGACACGGCCACCTACGAAGAGTACCGCCGCGAGGTGCCGGCCCTGATTGCTGCGCACGGCGGCCGCTATCTCGTGCGCGGCGGTGCGGTTGAGGTGCTCGAGGGCGACGCAGCGGCACTGCGTCAGGTGATCCTCGAGTTCCCCGACATGACAACGCTGCGCGGCTTCTACGACTCGCCCGAGTACGTGCGCCTGCGCGCGCTGCGGCAGACGGCCTCGCACGGCCATCTGCTGGCCATCCAGGGGGTCTGAGCGGTGTCAGGCCTGAAGCTACTGGCCTGCGGCTTGGGTGCCACAGCGTTGGCGCTGGCCGCGTACCTCAGCCTGTGGCCGGTGCCAGTCAATCCGGTCAGCTGGACGGCTCCGCCGGCGCCGGGCTATGCCGGCGCGCACGCACCGAACACGCGGCTCGCCGGGCTCAGGCTGATCCCGCTGGGCAGCGAGGCCGGCCCCGAGCATGTCGTGCTGGCGCGCGACGGCAAGCTCTACGCCGCCGTGGCCAGCGGCCGCATCGTGCGCATGAACCCCGATGGCAGCGGCCAGGAGACCTTCGCCGACACCGGCGGCCGGGTGCTGGGATTCGACTTCGACGCTGCGGGCAACCTGATCGCTGCCGACGCCATCAAGGGCCTGGTCTCGATCAGCCCGAGCCGCCAGGTCACGCTGCTGGCCGACAAGGCCGGCGGCGAGCCGATTCGCTACGCCGACGCCGTGGTGGTGGCCGGCAACGGCAAGATCTACTTCAGCGACGCCTCGGGCCGCTTCGCGCCCGCGCAGTGGGGCGGCACCTTCGAAGCCGCCGTGCTCGACATCCTGGAGCAGGCGGCCACAGGCCGCATCCTTGAGTACGACCCGCAGACGCGGGCCACCCGCGTCGTCGCCAAGGGTCTGAGCTTCGCCAACGGCGTGGCACTCAGCCGCGACGAGCAGACACTGTTCGTCGCCGAGACGGGGCGCTACCGCGTCTGGACCCTCGCCACGGCGGCCGAAGCGCTGGACCTTCGTCAGCCGACGCCGCAGGCCCGCGTGCTCTTCGACAACCTGCCAGGCTACCCGGACAACCTGATGCGTGGCCTGGACGGCCGCATCTGGTTGGGTTTCAGCGGGCCGCGCAGCGCCAAGGTTGACGACATGGCGGGCCAGCCGTTTTTGCGCAAGCTGACCTTGCGCCTGCCGCGCGTGATGTGGCCCTTGCCCAAGGCCTACGGCCACGTGATGGCCTTCACCGAGGCGGGCGAGGTCGTCGCCGACCTGCAAGATCCCAGCGGTAGCTACCCCGAGACGACCGGCGTCACCGAAACACCAGCCGGCCTGTACATCCAGAACCTGCACCTGAAGGTACTGGGCTTCCAGCCGCGCTGAATGGCGGCGCGCTCCGGCCCGTGTCGTTTGTGAAACGGCACGCATCGCGACCCTGTATCACGCCGTGCCCGTCTGGGGGGTGTAGGCCCAGCCGAGCAACTCTGCCAGGCGGCAGATGACCCATTGCGCCTCGGGCGCGGGCAAAGCGGTATCGCCCGCCAGCAAGCCGCGGTGGATGCGCTCGAGCACGTCGGACTCCGCCACGCCCAGCTCCCACAGGCGCGTGCTGGCATGCTCTGTGAGCAGGTTGGCAAGGTCCTCGCAATGCTCGTGGCGGGCCAGGATCTCGTCGCGCGACGCGCTCGGCCGGCTGCGCCCCGGCGCGATGAACAAGGCCACAAAGGACGGCGGCACGACGATCTGACTGTCTTCGGACATGGGTGATTGTCGGCGGCGCGATCGCAGGCGGCGGTGCTGGCCCCTGCGTCTGGGTCAGCCTGGATCAGCCTGGATCGGCCACGCGCGGTGCGCTGGCCTGCTGCAGCCTGGACTCGACGTCCAGAAATCGTGCCGCCAGCGCCTTGACGAACTTGCCCAGGTAGGTGTCGGCGGCCAGTTGCTCCAGCGACGCCCGGTCTAGCGCCACAGCGCTCACCTCGCCGATGGCCACGACGCTCGCCGAGCGCGCCACGTCGGCAAAGATCGCCGTCTCGCCGAAGACGTCGTCGGGCCCCAGGGTACGCAGCACGTGGCTGCGCCGCGGGTCGTCGGGGTCGCGCTGGCGCACCTCGCATTGGCCGGCGGTGATGATGTAGGCGGCATCGGCCCACTCGCCCTCGCGAATGATCACGGTGCCGGCCGGAAACACATGCAACGGGAACCAGTTGCCGCCGCTGAGAAAGTCTCGCAAGTCCTCGGCCAGGTCGGCCGCCGACGGGTGGCGTTGCCCGGGCTCCGCGGCCATGGCCTTCGTGACGATGGCGGTCAGCATGGGCGGTGGCTTCACGGCCATGCCGCGGCGTTCGTCCAGCGGGCGATAGTCGGCGAGTTGAGCCGCGGCCAGCGCCTGTGCCGTGGTCCCCGTGTAGGGAGCCTGGCCGGTCAAGGCCTTGTACAGGATGGCGCCGACGGCAAACACATCGCTACGCGCGTCGACGCGGCTGATCTCGCCGCGTGCCTGCTCCGGCGCCATGTAGCGAATGGTGCCGATCACCGTGCCCTCGGCGTCGGTCACGCTGTCTGCCGAAGCACGGTCGCCGACAACAAGCGCGCAGCCCCAATCCATCAGATAGACCTCGCCGAAGGCACCGACCATGATGTTGTCGGGCTTGATGTCGCGGTGGATGATGCCGCGGCTGTGGGCAAAGGCGAGCACGTCGCACACGGTGGCCAGGCAGCGCAGGATGCGCTCGAGATCGCGACGGCTGGCCTGTTGGGCAATCAGTGCGCTGAGCGTTTGCCCATCGACGAGCCGCATCGTGTAGCTGACCCGGCCGCTGTCGTCGTTGGCCAGGTCGTGCACCGACACGATGTTGGGGTGGTCGAGCGCGCCGGTGACGCGCGCCTCGTCGATGAAACGCCGCGTGTGCTGCGCGTCTGCGGCACGCGCCGGGTCGAGGACCTTGAGCGCCACATGGCGGCGCAGGTTGACGTCGTACAGGCGGTGGATCGAGCCCATGCCGCCACGGGCGATCTCGCCTTCGTCGCGCAGGCGCCCTGACAGCAAGCCGGGGTGCAGCGCCACGGCGCGCTCTGCCAGGCGCGGCTGCACCGCGGCGGAGAGCGACGCGTCATCGCGCACCGCGCCGTCGAACCACGGCAATGCCTCGGGGCTGTCGGTCCGGCCCGCGACGCGCTGTGCGTCGGGGATCACCATCGTCGGGCTGTTCATGTCGTCGTGCATCAAGACTACGCCCCAGCCTGTTCGCGCTCTTGCAGCGCGCGCCACATCACCTTGCCCGAGCCGCTCTTGGGCAAGGCGTCGACAAACTGCACGACCTTGGGCACCTTGTAGGCCGCCATGTGCTGGCGCGCCCAGTCGATGACGTCTTGCTCGCTGGCGCCGCGCGCCGCGTCGCGCAGCACGATCACGGCCTTGACCGTCTCGCCGCGATAAGCGTCGCGGGTGCCGATGATGCAGGCCTCTTGCACCAGCGGGCACTTGAAGAGCAGCAGTTCAACCTCGCTGGGCCAGACCTTGAAGCCGCTGGCGTTGATCATGCGCTTGAGCCGGTCGGTGAGGAAGAAGTAGCCCTCTTCGTCGCGGCGGCCCAAGTCGCCGGTGCGAAAGAACGGCTTGCCTTCGATCTCGATGAAGGCGGCCTTCGTGGCGTCTTCATGGCCCCAGTAGCCCTTGAAGACCATCGGCCCGTGGGTGACGATTTCGCCCACCTCGCCCACCGGCTGCTCGCGCAGCGTGTCGGGGTCGATGATGCGGCTGTCGACACCGTACAGCGGGATGCCCAGGCACTGCAGCTTGGCGCGTTCGGGCGGGTTGGCGTGGCTGGGCGCCGCGGTCTCGGTCAGGCCGTAGCCCTCGGCGAAGGTCAGCCCGAATTCGGTCTGCAGCCGCTCGGCCACCGCGTGCGGCATGGCCGCGCCGCCGCCGGAGACGTAGCGCAGACCGCTGAGGTCGAAACTCTGGTAGTTGGGGCTGCCGAAGAGGTCGATGATCATCGTCGGGATGCAGGTCCAGTGCGAGACGTGATGACGCGAGATCAGGCGCCCGGCGAGTTCGCGGTCCCAGCGCGGCAGCAGCACCACGGTGCTGCCGAGATACACCGAGGACAGCACGCTGTACATCATGCCGGTGATGTGAAACATGGGCACCACGCCCAGGCTCACCGATTCGGCGCTGCCGTGTCCCCAGAGCGCGCTGCCGGCGACGTTGGGCATGAGCGTGCGGTGGCTGTGCATGCATCCCTTGGGCATGCCGGTGGTGCCCGAGGTGTAGGGCAGCAAGGCCAAGTCATCGGGCTGCGCCTGCGACAGGCCGGGCTGCAGTCCGGCGGCCAAGGCATCGACCCAGCGTGTGACGGCGGCCGATGTGGCCGGCAATGCATGCTCGCCGCGCAGCCACTGCAGCACGGCCGGCGACGGCGCTTCGTCGGGTGCGATCTCGTCAGGCAGCGCGTCGGCCAGGCGCGTCACGAGCAAATGCCGCAGCCGGTCTGGCGCAGGCAGGCGTTCGTTGGCTTCGGCCACCACGGCGGCCAGGTCGGCCGTGGTGATGGCGACCCGCGCGCGAGGGTCGGTGATGTAGTGGCCAAACTCGTCGGCCCGGTTCATCGGGTTGACCGGCACCACCACGGCGTCGGCACGCTGTATGGCGTAAAAGGCAATCACGAACTGCGGACAGTTCTGCATGAACAGCAGCACCCGGTCCCCGCGCTGCACGCCCTGCGCTTGCAGCCAGCCGGCCAACAGGTCGGCTTGACGATGCAGTTCGGCGAAACTCAGTTCACGGCCGAAAAACCGGTAAGCGGCTTTCGCAGGGTAGCGCCGCGCGCTGACTTCGAGATTGAACGACAAGGTCGTTTCGGGTATGACGAGCTGACGCGGCAGGCGGGCCGGCCAGTACGCGGCCGGTGGGGACGATGCGGACGATGGGGACGATGCGGAGGGCAACCTGGACTCCAGAAGTCGAACCCAGGGTTTAACGGCTTGTGCCCGCGCCGTCATCAAGCCAAACCCGCGGGTTGGCGCTGGCGGGTGGCTGACCGGTCAATCGCGCTTGGCTTCCTTGCGCCAGGCGCGGCAGTCGGCATGGGTCAGGAACTCCGAGCGCAGGCACTCGCGTTCCATGCAGATGAAGTACATCACCGGATTGCGGCCACCGCACTTGGCCTCGGGGCCGGTCGCAGCAGGCTTGGGTGCTTCCGTCACCGCGACAGGCGCCGCCGGCTGTGTGGTCAACGGCGCTGGCGCTGCAGCCACCTGCACGGGCACCGCCGCCGGCAGGGCCGCGTCAGACGGTGACTTGACAGCGCCCTGCAGCAAGGGGGGTGGCGTGATGGCCGGCCCCGGGCTCGTCGCAAGCGCCGTGCGATCGGCCGCAGGGCGCTCGCCTGCCGGCTTGGCCGCGACAACGGCCGGCCTCGGATCGGCCGCCGCCCGCACTGGCGGCGCGGCTTGCACGATCACCGTGGTCACGGCCGACTCGGGGCGCACGGTTCTGGCCGTTGCAGGCGCCGGCGACGCCATCGCGGCCGGCGCGCTTGCCGAGGCAGCCAGATCGACAGCAGGCGGCACGGCCGGTGAACGTGGCCACAGCATGACGCCGACCAGCACCACGACCAGCGCCACCAGCGCCACCACCACCGGCAGCAGCCGGGACCGCGCGGCGGCAGCGGGCGCCTGATCGAAGACGGTCGACGGCGGCAGCGCCGACATGTCGGGCTCGCTGTAGCTGGGCTGCGAGGCCGGCAGAAGAGGCGGCCGGACGGCTGGCGCGGGAGCGGCGACCGGGACAGCGACAACTGGCGCCGCGATGTCCGGCAGCGTCAGGTCGGGCATCGAACGCGGGGCCGATGGCAAGACCAGCGTGGCCTGGTCATCGAACTCGAGCGCAATCTCCACTGCCGATGCGGGCAGCAGAACCGTCGTGCGGTCCCACTGCGAAGGCGGCGGTTCGAGATCGCGGCGCCGCGGCGGCAGCGTGCGGCCGGCCAGCGCGTCGCGCAGCGCCGCCACGTTCTGCGGCCGATCGGCCGGGCGTGGCGCCAGCATCCAGTCGACGATGTGCAAGAAGTTGGCGCTGCAACCGGGCAGGTTTTCTGCCGTGAGCAAGGAGGCCTCGTCATGCACCGCGCGTGCCGTGGCTGGCGCCGGCGGCCGGCCCAGCAGCAGGTAATGCAAGGTGGCGCCGAGCGCGTAGATGTCGGTCCATGGGCCCTGCTTGACCGAACCGACCTCGGCGTACTGCTCGATCGGCGCGTAGGCCGGCTTGAGGATGGCCGTCAGCGTCTGGCTCTTGTCACCGATGACGCGGCGCGCGGCGCCGAAGTCGAGCAGCACCGGGTGCCCGTCGGGCTCGATCTGGATGTTGTCGGGCGCGATGTCGCGGTGGTAGACGCCCTCGCTGTGCAGGCGTTCGATGGCGCCCAGCAGGGGCTCGAGCAACTCTCGCAGCCAGACTTCGCCAGGGGCGCCTTGCATGTCCGCGCGCACCTCTTTGACGGTGCGCCCGCGCATCACCGGCATGGCCATGTAGGCGGTGCCGTTGGCTTCCCAGAAGCGCAACACCTTCAGCAGCGACGGGTGGTCGAAGCGCGCCAGCAGCCGGGCCTCGTTGACGAAAGACTTCAGGCCGAGCGCGAAGGTCTCGATGTCGGACTGCGAGCGCACCGACACGTGCAGGGTCTCGGTGCGGCCGGCCAGCGAGGCTGGCATGTACTCCTTGACCGCCACCTCGCGCTCGAGCGCATGGTCGAAGGCCAGGTAGACAATGCCGAAGCCGCCGACGCCCAGCAGGCTGAGCAGTTCGAACTCGCCAAGGCGGGTGCCCGGCGGCAGGGCGCTGGGCGTCTCGGCGCGAGGGCTGCGGGCGTCTGGAAACATGAAGCAATTAGCTTAACAGGGTTAATCGCGGGTGAAATCGCCTCGGTCGCGGGGCTGCCGCGCCAACTTCTACACAAAGGGGGACAAGGGCCATTGCCTGTCCACCCAATCGCCCTCCCCTCGCCGATGACCGACTCCGACTCTCTTCTCGCCCATCGCGGCTTTGCCCGCCTGTGGTTTGCCCGACTGGCCAGCGTGTCGGCCAGCCAGATGCTGATGGTGGCGCTGGGCTGGCAGATGTACGACCTGACCGGCTCGGCCTGGGACCTGGGCCTCGTCGGCCTGCTGCAGTTTGCCCCGGCGCTGTTGCTGGCGCTGCCGGCCGGGCACTTCATCGACCGTCACCACCGCGGCCGCATCGTGGCGGCCTGCCTGGCGGCACAGGTGCTCACGGCGCTGGTGCTGACCTGGGGCTGCAGCCGCGGTTGGGTGTCGCGCGACTGGCTGCTTGGCGGCCTCGGTGGTGCTGGGCGCCGTGCGTGCCTTCCAGATGCCGGCGCAGCAGGCGCTGACACCCTTGCTCGTGCCGGCACGCCTGCTGCCGCGCGCGGTGGCATTCAGCTCGGCGGGCCTGCAGGGGGCGGTCATCGCCGGGCCGGCGCTGGGCGGGCTGGTCTACACGGCCGGCGCCAGCGTGACCTACGGAATCTGCGGCGGACTGTTCGCAGTGGCCACCGCGCTGTGCGCCGCCATCCGCTACGAGCACGTGGCGGCGCCAGAAGAGCCCACCACCCTGGCCACCGTGCTGGCCGGTGTGCACTTCGTGCGCCGGCACCCCGTGGTGCTGGGCGCGATATCGCTCGACCTCTTCGCCGTGCTGCTGGGCGGTGCAGCCGCGCTGCTGCCGATCTTCGCCAAGGACATCCTGCACGTCGGCCCCTGGGGGCTGGGCCTGCTGCGATCAGCGCCGGCGGTGGGCGCGCTGGCGATATCGATTGCGCTCTCGCGATGGCCCGTGCGGCGGCGCACCGGCACCGTGCTGCTCAGCGCAGTGGCCGTCTATGGGCTGGCGACGCTGGTGTTCGGGCTGTCCACCAGCCTGTGGCTTTCGATGGCCGCGCTGGCGGTCACTGGCGCGGCCGACATGGTCAGCGTGGTGATCCGCCAGACGCTGGTGCAACTGGAGACGCCGGACGCCATGCGCGGCCGCGTCAGTGCCGTCAACTCGGTGTTCATCGGCGCGTCCAACCAGCTCGGCGAGTTCGAGTCGGGGGCCACCGCCGCTGTGCTCGGGCCGGTGGGCTCGGTGGTGCTGGGCGGCGTGGGCACGCTCATCGTGGCGGGCCTCTGGGTTCGGCTGTTCCCGGCGCTGGCCGGCAGAGACGCCCTGCTTCAGGCCGGCACAGGCGAGCCAGAGGCTCGGGCACGGGCTTGAAACTCAGTTCGGGCAGGTGACCCGTCATCCGATCACCCACGCTCGACGTCCATGCGCACCTTGGCGGCGCGGCTGCGGGCCTTCCACTGCGACACCTGCGTCTTGCGCTCCAGCGCCGTCAGCGTGTCGCGACGCGCCTCGCGCTGCAGCTTCTGGTAGTTGCGCAGCCGTTCGGCCGGCACGCCATCGCGCACGGCGCAGCCGGGCTCGGCCTGGTGCTGGCAATCGCGAAAGCGGCATTGCATCGCCAGGCCGGCGATGTCACCGAAGACGGCGTCGAGCTGCCCGGCCTCGCCGTCGAGCCGCAAGGTGCGCAGGCCCGGTGTGTCGATGATGCAGGCGCCGTCGGCCGCCAGGTGCATCGAACGCGTGGTGGTGGTGTGGCGGCCGCGGTTGTCGCCCGCCCGGTTGGCGCCGATGACGGCCACCTTGGCGCCCGTGAGCGCATTGGTGAGCGTGCTCTTGCCGGCGCCGCTGCTGCCCATCAGCACCAGCGTCTGGCCGGCCTGCAGCCAGGGCGCGAGCAGCGCGCGCGGCTCGTCGCCCAGCGCGTCCACCGCCACGAGTGCCACGCCGGCGGGTAGCACGGAGCGCGCCTGCAGCCAGCGCTCGGCAGTGGCGGCGCAGAGGTCGCGCTTGGTCAGCACCACCACCGCCGCGATGCCGGCCATGCTCACCAGCGCCGCGTAGCGCTCGAGCCGGCGCGGGTTGAAGTCGTGGTCCAGCCCCATCACCAACAGCGCCGTGTCGACGTTGCTGACGATGACCACGCGCTCGACCTTGTCGCGGCCATCGTGCAGCCGCCGCGCGAGCTGGTTGACGGGCGGCACGCGCTCTGCCACCCACCACTCGGCGAAGGCATTGCGATCGGCCAGCACCCAGTCGCCGACCGCGAGGGCGTCACCCTCGGCAGCCAGGCGGTTGCGCAAGGCGGGCAACATGCGCGCGGCGTGCTCGTGTTCACCGTCGTGCAGCGAGAGCCCTTCGCGTTGCACTTCGGTGACGCGCAGCAACGCGGGCTCGGCGCCTGCTGGCGCCATTGTCGAAAGTTGTTGAACCACGGCCGGGGTCAGGCCGATGCGGCGCAGCCGCAGGAATTGCGGGGAATCGATCATGGATGTGTCGCGTTCCAGATGAGTCAGACCATCGCGGCGCGAAAACGCGCAGCGTCAGGCGCAGGCGGCAAGGCCTGCGGCAGCTTGGGGTGGGGTCTGTCGGCCGTGACGCTGTGTCACGGCCCTGGTGCGACGCGGTTCTAAACCTGCTTCAGTTGCGCCGGCTGGCGCGCAGGAGAACGGCGAAAGGCAGGGCTGGACTCAGCGCGTGCGGGCCGACAGGAGGGCAGCGGGTGCGTAGATCATCTTGGGCCTCCATCGGTGGTTGAAACGAGGGCGCAATGTGCGCCGTCGCTCGGGCAGAGTCAAGCGCGATTCAACGCTCGTGTGGCCGCCCGTCCACAATGCGCCGGATGCTCAAGGTGCTTCACGCAGACGACTCGATCGTCGTCATCGACAAGCCCGCGGGCCTGCTGGCAGTGCCTGGCCGCGGCGAGAGCGGGCGCGACAATGCCGCCTCGCGCTTGCAGCAGATCTACCCCGATGCACTGACCGTGCACCGGCTCGACATGGCGACCTCGGGGCTGCTGCTGTTTGGGCGCGGCGCGGATGTCCATCGTGATCTGAACGCGGCCTTTGCGGCGCGGCGCGTGTACAAGCGCTACGTGGCGGTGGTGCATGGCGTGATCGAAGCCGAGCACGGCGAGGTCGACGCGCCGCTTGCCGCCGACTGGCCCCACCGGCCGCGCCAGCAGGTGGACGTCGAACACGGCAAGCCCTCGCTCACGCGCTGGCGTGTGCTCGAACGCGGCATGTCCCGCACGCGCCTGGAGCTCGAACCCGTGACCGGCCGCTCGCATCAATTGCGCGTGCACCTGCTGTCCATCGGCCACTCGATCTGCGGCGATCCGCTCTACGGCGCGCTGCCGCCCGCTGCACCGCGGATGCTGCTGCATGCCTGCGAACTCCGGCTGGATCACCCGCGTACCGGCGAAGCCCTGACATTCACCGCGGCGCCACCGTTCTGACGCCGCTTACAGTGGCGCGCTTGCGACCCGCAAGCTCACGGTGGCGCGACCCTGCTGCGCCCTCCTCCACCCCCGACGACGAGTCAGACCATGCACCTCACCATCCTCACCGGCGCGTCGCGCGGCCTGGGTCTTGCCATCGCAGAGCAACTGCTCGATGCCGGGCAACGCGTGCTCGCGATTTCGCGCCGCGCGCCCGAGTTGACCGCACTGCCCGGCGCCGAACTCATCGTCTGGAGCGCCGACCTTGCCGACGCGGCGCCGGTGGCTCTGCGGCTGACGCAGTGGCTGGCGGCGCAGGACGCGGCGGCATTGCAATCGGCCACCCTCATCAACAACGCCGGTGTGATCTCGAAGCTCGCGCCGCTGGCGGACGTTGACGCCGCCGACCTGGCCAACGCCATTCGCGTCGGCCTGGAAGCACCGCTGCTGCTGACCGCCGCCTTCCTGCGCGCCACCGCGGCCTGGACCGTGCCGCGCAAGGTGGTGCTGGTGTCATCCGGCCTGGGGCGGCGCGGCATGGCCGGCAGCGTCTCGTATTGCGCCGCCAAGGCCGGCATGGACAATCTGGCGCGCGCGCTGGCGCTCGAAGAAGCCGACAAGCTCCACGGCGCCCGCGTCGTGTCGCTGGCGCCCGGCGTCATCGACACCGACATGCAGGTGCAACTGCGCGGCGCCGATCCGGCTCTATTCAGCGAACGGCAGAACTTCGTGGCACTGAAGGCCGAAGGCCGGCTCGACTCGCCCGCCACGGCCGCCGCCAAAATGCTGCGCTACCTGGCCAAGCCCGACTTCGGCGCCGAGCCGGTGTCCGACCTGCGCGGCATGTGATGGACGACGCCCTGCCCGCGCGCGCCGTCGAGCTCATCCGGCTGCTGTCGCTGCAGCCGCATCCCGAAGGCGGCCACTACGGCGAGGTCTTCCGCTCGGCCCGACGTGTACAGCCCGACGACGCGCGCCCGCCGCGGGTGGGCCTGACGACGATCGACTTCCTGCTGACGGCGGGCCAGTTCTCGGCCTGGCACCGCGTCGAGTCCGACGAGGCCTGGCATCTGCTGGAGGGCGGGCCGCTGCGGCTGTGGCTGGTGCCGCCCGACCTGTCGCACGTCGAGGTCGTCGATCTTGGCGCGGCCAACGCAACGCACCGGCCGCGCCATGTGGTGCCGGCACGCTGGTGGCAGGCGGCCGAGACCCTGGGCGCGTTCGCCTACGTCGGTGCCACCGTGGGGCCGGGCTTTGACTTTGCCGATTTCAGCTTCGGGCGCGATGACGCCGCGTTCGTCGCCGCGCTCGCGGCGCACGAGCCAGCACTGAGTCGCCTGCTCTAGGGCAGCCCGAGGCTGACGCCGATGCCGCGCGCCGCCTGCATCGTGGGGTGATCCAGCGGCACCAGCCGGGTCTTGCCGGCGACTTCGTTGAGCGGCACGCTGACGCAGGCGTCGCCCTGCAGCGCCACCATGCGGCCGTACTGCCGCGCCTTGACGAGCTGCGCCGCGTGATAGCCAAAGCGGGTGGCCAGAATGCGGTCGAAGGCGGTCGGTGAGCCGCCACGCTGGGTGTGGCCCAGCAGGGTGGTGCGCACCTCGCTGGTCACCAGCGGCTGCAGGATGTGCTGCAGCGCGTGGCCCACGCCGCCCAGGCGGATGGGGTCGGGGCTGTCGGGCAGCATGGCGCTGACGGTCATGCCGGCGCCGCGGGCATGCGCGCCCTCGGCGATGCAGATCAGCGTCGACAGGCCGGTCTGCTCGCGCTGCCGGCACAGGGTGGCCACCGCGAAAGGATCGAAAGGGATCTCGGGGATCAGGATGGCGTTGGCGCCGCCGGCCAGGCCACCCTCGAGCGCGATCCAGCCGGCGTAGCGCCCCATGGTCTCGGCGATCATCACGCGGCCGTGGCTGCGGCCGGTGGTGGCCAGGCGGTCGAGCGACTCGGCCACTACCGCCACGGCGCTGTCGAAGCCGAAGGTGCGCTCGGTGTGCGGCAGATCGTTGTCGATGGTCTTGGGCACGCCCACCACGGGCAGGCCCAGACCCTCGAAGCGGTGCGCGATGGCCATGGTGCCGTCGCCGCCCACGGCCACCAGTGCGTCGAGGCCCAGTTCTTGGACATAGGCCATCGCGTCAGCAGACCGGTCGACGCCGTTTTCCTTGAATGGATTGCAGGTGTTGTGGGTGCCCAGCATGGTGCCGCCCACGGCCAGGATGTCTGACACGGTGTCGGGCGTGAGCGGGCGCGATTTGCGCGCCAGCAGGCCGTGAAAACCGCGCTCGATGCCCGTGACGCGGGCGCTGCATTCACGGTGCAGTGCCAGCGTCACGGCGCGGATGACGGCGTTCAGGCCAGGGCAGTCGCCCCCGCCGGTGAGGATTCCGATGTGCATGCACGAACTATGCAATCCACTGCGCCAGGTCCGCCTTGAGTTTTGTCAGATCGGCTTGCCTTGTGTACATCATGTGGCCGGCGTCGTAGTAGTGATGCGTCACGCGGGCCAGCACATCGGCAGGCGCATCCAGCTGCGCCAGCGACCAGTCGCTGGCGCTGTAGGGCGTGCCCAGGTCGTAGCGGCCGCTGGCGGCCAGCACCTTGAGGTGCGGGTTGCGCCGCAGCGCGCGTGCCAGGTCGGGGCTGGTACTGCAAAAGCCCATGCGATTGCCCTCGCCGCGGCTCCAGTTCCAAGCCTTGTTGACCTCGTAGGACAGCACTTGGTAGCGGGCATCGATGTCCAGCCCCAGGGTGCCGCCGAAGTAGGCCATCGCGGCCATGGTGTAGGGCGAGGCGATGGCCTCGATGCCGGGGTCGAACTCCCACTCGCGGGTGCGGCTGGCGGCCATCGGACCGGTGGCGCGAGCCTCGAGCCGGCCCACGATCTGCCCGCGCGAGCGCAGCGCCTCGAAGAAGAAGGTCTGGTCGCTGATGCGCAGGTTCTTTTCTTCGACCAGCGCACGCGACAGGCCGGTGAGTTCGCTGATGCGCCGCGCCACGCGGGCGCGCTGCTTGTCGGACAGGCGAGCGCCGGCATGCAGCGCCGCCGCGTAGTCGTCGTTCACAAAGGCCTCGGCGGCGGCCCGCGCGGCTTCGGGTGACGCGGCTTGCGGCCCTGCCAGCAGGCCGTGGTACTGCGCCGCATTGGCAAAGGCCGGCAGAAACAAGGCATACGGCAGGTCGTTGGCCGGCGCGAACTGCAGGCTCTGCAGGTCCATCGCACAAGACACCAGGATCACGCCGTTGAGCGTGACGCCAATGTTTTGCAGCTTGTCCGCCAGGCCGGCGCCGCGCGTCGTGCCGTAGCTCTCACCGGCCAGGTAGACCGGCGAGCCCCAGCGCTTGTGGCGCGTCAGCCAGGCGCGCATCACTTCAGCCAACGCGTCGATGTCACCGTCCACCGAGAGCATCTTCTTGCGCGCCGCCTCGCTGGCGGTGGTGGACCAGCCGGTGTGCGGCGGGTCGATGAAGACGAGATCGAAGAACTCGAACCAGCTGTGCGGGTTGTCCTCCACGGCAAAGGGCGGCAGCGGCATGCTGGCGTCGTCGGGCACCACCACGCGCTTGGGCCCCAGGGCGCCCAGGTGCAGCCAGATCGAGGCCGAGCCCGGGCCGCCGTTGAAGGCGAAGCACACCGGCCGGCGCGCCGCGTCGGCGCCCTTGAGCAGGTAGGCGGTGCACAGGATCGCGGCTTCGGGCTCGCCGCCGGCGGCGTCCAGCCCGCCAGGGGCCACGGGCATGAAGGCGGCGTCGGTCGTGTATTCGAAGGCACGGCCGGCCAACTGCACGCTGCCGCTGCCGAGCGCGGCGGGGCGGGCCAGCAGCTTTTCGACGGCCTGCTTCTGCCGCTTGGCGGCGTCGTCGGGGATCGCGGGGGTTGGGGCGGCGGGGGCGGCATCGGCCATCGGTGTCTCCGGGTTGTGAATGCGAGGCCGCGACCTTAACGCAGCGCCGCCAAGCTCAGCCCGCGGACAGGAAGGCGGCGTAGCGCGAGAGGTCGACGTTGCCGCCGGAAACGATCACGCCAACCCGCTTGCCTTTCAGCTCGATTCGGCCGCCGAATGCTGCCGCAGCGGCCAGGCAACCGGTGGGCTCGACCACCAGCTTCATGCGCTCGGCAAAGAAGCGCATCGCGCTCACGAGCTCGGCGTCGCTCACGGCCTCGATGCGCGACACCAGCCGCTGGATGACGGGGAAGGTGAGCCGGCCGCTGTGCTGCGTCTGCGCGCCATCGGCGATGGTCTGTGGCGTCTCGATGTGCACGATCTCGCCGCGCGCCAGGCTCTGCTGGGTGTCGTTGCCGGCCTCGGGCTCGACGCCGATGATCTCGATGCCGGGGCTGAGGTGGTGCGCCGCGACGGCGCAGCCCGCGATCAGCCCGCCGCCGCCCACGCACACCAGCAGCACATCGAGCGGGCCGGTCTCTTCGATGAGCTCGGCCGCTGCGGTGCCCTGCCCGGCCATCACGTGCGCGTGGTCGTAGGGCGGGATCAGGGTCATGCCGCGCTCGGCGGCCAAACGCTGGCCGATGGCCTCGCGGTCTTCGGTGTAGCGGTCGAACAGAATCACCTCGCTGCCGACCTGGCCCTGCTGGTATTCACGCGTCGCGGCCAGCTTGGCGGCGGGTGAATCCTGCGGCATGACAATCACCGAGGGCATGCTCAGCAGCCGCGCCGACAGGGCGATGGCCTGTGCGTGGTTGCCCGAAGAGAACGCAATCACGCCGCCGCGGCGCTGCCCGGCCGTGAACTGCGCCAGCGCGTTGTAGGCGCCACGGAACTTGAAGGCGCCCATGCGCTGAAGGTTCTCGCACTTGAAGAAAAGCTGGGCGCCGGCGCGTGCGTCTGCGGTGCTCGAGGTCATCACCGGCGTGCGGTGCGCCACGCCTTGCAGACGCGCGGCGGCCGCCGCGATGTCGGCGTATGAGATGGCCAATGTTGAGCTCATGGTCTCAGCCTCCTGCGCTGCCAGGGCCCTGAAAGGCGCCGCGGCGAAAGGTCAGCACCAGCGTGTCGCGCCAGGCCGGCTGGCTGGCGTCCTGTGGCTGGATGGGGGTGGTCTCGTGGATCACGCGTTCGTCGTCGAGCAGCAGCACGCTGAAGGGCTCGCGCAGCACGAAGCGCACACCCTGCGGGCCGCGGGCGTCGAAGACACGCGTCTCGCCACCTTTCACGTTGTGGCGGTCGATCAGCATCACCGCCACCAGGTCGACGCCATCGCGGTGCGCGCCCTCGGGCGTGGGGCGGCCAATGCCGCCGGCGGTGTCGATGCGGAACATGTGGGCCTCGACGTACCAAGGCTGAGCGCCGCGCAGCTGGCTGGCCACGCCGGCCAGCGCGGTCAGGGTCTGGGTCCAGCCCGGACTCATCGCCAGGTCCGCGGGCAGCGGGTCGAACCAACGCTCGAAGCCGCCGTGCAGCGCGTTGTACTCGAGCGGTGGCCAGTGCGCGCGGTGTGGCTGGGGCGCAACGACGTGGCCGTTGACGATGACGCAGCCGTGGCGACGGCGGCGGTAGCGGCCACCGTCTCGCAGGTGCGCATCGGGCGGCAGGTCTCTCCAGTGCGGCGGCCAGGATTGACGTTCGACGGCGGCGGGTGCGGTCAGCAGGGCCAGCGAGGCCGAGTCCAACACCGCCCAGCCGGCGCTGCGCAACTGGGCCTGCAGGTCGGGCAGTGCGGTCAATGGCGGGGGCGGATGCATGGAATGAGCGTGAAGCGGCAGTGGCCAATACCCTGAATTCTGGGGGTGTCTCTCCAATCGCTGTCAGCGCGACCGCAGCTTCGGCCGTTAGTCTGCTCAGGCAAGCTCACGGACTTCATGAACCCCAACTCACAATCGCCCGCCCTGCCCTCGCCCTTGGTCGGCGTGATCGAGCTCAAGTGGCTGCTCGCAGGCGAAGGCGTGCATCTGCATGTCGAGCGCATGCTGAGCGACGAGGCCTACGCCGGCCGTGCACTGACACGCGCGCTGGAATCCACCAGCCCGGTGCTTCGCGCCGCGGCCGAGCGACTGCGCAGCCGGCTGCCACACGGCTAAGCCGAGCCCCGAGACGGGTCAAGCCAGGCCGCGGCGCCCGCGTCGGCGGGTCGGCGCGCCGGCCCGCAGTCAGTCTGGCCCTCTCGCAGGCGGCGGCGTACCATGCCGGTGGAGGTCCGCCATGACGCCTGCCCCGCACCGCCGCAGATCGCTCACACGCGCAGCCTTGCGTCGTCTGCTGCCGGGTCTTGCCGCGCTGATGCTGGCCGCCTGCGCCACGGCGCCGCCGGCTCCGGCAACCGCCGACCTGCTGCACGACGAGCTCTTCGACGCCGACGCGCAGCGGGTTGACATCGGCGACGTCTTCGCGCTGAGCGACGAGATGCGGCGCTACGCCGACCGCGAGCTGTCGGTTGCAGTCGCGCCGCGCGACCCCCGCCGCGCGCTCATCGCCGCGCTGTATGGCCAGCACCAGCTGCGCCTCAACTACGACAGCGGCTGGACACGCAATGCGGCGCAAGCGTATTCCGCCCGCTCCGGAAACTGCCTGTCGCTGGTCATCATGACCGCCGCGTTTGCACGCTACCTGGACTTGCCGGTGCGATTCCAGAGCGTGCAAGTCGACGCCACCTACTCGCGCCAGGGCGACCTGTTCCTGGCCGCGGGCCACGTCAATCTGGTGCTCGACCCGCTGCAGGCGCGCGGCCTGCGAAGCACGGTCGAGAACTCGACCTTGACGGTCGACTTCTCGCCGCAAAGCGATCTGGCTGGACAGCGCATCACACCGATCGATGAGAAGACCATCGTCGCGATGTACGCAAACAACCGCTCCGCCGAGGCGCTGAGCGCGGGCCGCTTGGCCGAGGCCTACGGCTGGTCGCGGCAAGCGCTCAAGCACGCACCTGACTTTCTGAGCGCAGCCAACACGCTGGCGGTGATCTACGCCCGCGCCGGCCATGTGGCGCAGGCCGAGACCGCGCTGCGCCGCTTGCTGCAGGGTGAACCCGACAACACCGCCGCGCTGTCCAACCTGGTGGGCCTGCTCGGTCGTGCCGGCCGCGCCGCCGAGGCCCAGGCAATCTCGGCACGACTGGCGCAATTGCAGCCGGTGCCGCCCTTCCACCACTTCGACCTCGGCCGCCAGGCCATGGCCGAAGGCGACCCGCAGCGCGCCCTGGACCTGTTCAAGCGCGAGCTTCGTCGCCAGCCGCTGCAGGACGAAGTGCACTTCTGGGCAGCGCAGGCCTACGGGCAGCTGGGCCAGGCCGAGCAGGCCGCACGCCATCTGCGGCTGGCGATGGAGAACAGCGTCTCCAGATCCGGGCAGGACCGCTACGCCGCCAAGCTGGCCAGCCTGCGCGCCGCGGCGCCGCGTTAGCCAAGTCACGCAACACGGGCCGCGCACTGGCGGGCCGGCCCCTCGAGGGCCTGAAGGCCCGACAATGGCAGCCTCGGCGCCTGCGCGCGCCACGCCAGCGTGCTCATGAAAGAACCGTCCAAGCCCAATCCGCTGCTCGAGATCGCCATCACGATCATCGTGCCGGCGCTCATCCTCATGAAGCTCAGCAGCCCGGAGCGCCTGGGCTCGATGGGTGCGCTGGTGCTGGCGCTGTCGTTCCCGGTCGTGTGGGGGCTGTGGGACGGCTGGCGCCGGCGCAAGCTCAACTGGCTGGCCGTGCTGGGCGTGGTCAGCACGCTGCTCACCGGCGGCATCGGCCTGCTGGCGCTCGACCCCTACTGGCTGGCCGTCAAGGAAGCCGCGGTGCCCGCCTTGATCGGTCTGGTCATCCTGGGCTCGGCCTGGACCGCCTCACCGCTGATCAGGCTGCTGGTCTTCAACGCCTCGCTGTTCGACGTCAAGCGCGTGCACGACGCACTGGAGCTCAAGGGCTGCACGCGGGCTTTCGAGCGCAGCCTGCGCGTTGGCACCATGATGCTGGCCGGCACCTTCTTTTTCTCTGCCGTTGCCAATTACCTGCTCACCCGCCATGTCGTCAACAGCCCGGCCGGCACCGAGGCCTTCAACGAAGAGCTCGGCCGGCTGACCCTGCTGAGCTACCCCGTGATCGCGATTCCGTCGATGCTGATGATGATGGGCTTGCTGTTCTGGCTGGCGCGGCAGGCCAAGACCCTGACCGGCCTGGACATGGGCGACATGCTTTATCAAGGCTGACGATGAGCCGCACCCTGCTGTCGCGCCTGAGCTGGTTTGGCGTGGTCGGCGGTGGCTTGGCGCTGGTGCTGCTGGCGGTGGCACTGGTGCAGGCGCGGCAGTTCTCTCTGCTGCGCCAGACGGTGCAATCGGGTGATGAATTGGCCGTGCTGTCGATCTACCAGCACGAGACCGAGTACCTGCGCCTGCGCGAGCAATGGCGGGCATCGACGGGTGCAGGCGACGCCATCGACGTCGACACCCTTCGGCTGCGCTACGACATCTGGGTCAGCCGCGTCCGGCTCATGACCGCCGGGCGCAATCACTTGTTTGCGCAGGGACACGAGGATCTGCGGCGATCACTCGAGATGGCGCAGGCCTTCATCGCCGGGGCCGACCGTGCGCTCGGCGCGCAATCCCTTACGGCACCGACATTGCCGTTTCTCGAAGCCATGCTGCCCGCGCTGGACGCACTGGGCGAGCCCTTCCACGCCCTGTCTCTCGGCGCGGCGCAGCGCGTGGCCGCGCAGATCGACCAGCGCACGCGCACCGTGCGTGAGCAAAACGAGCTGGGCCTGGCGCTGACCGGGTTTCTCTCGCTGCTGACGCTGGCCTTCGCCTTCATCGCCTGGCGCCAGGTGCGCCAGCTCGACGAGCGCCGCGTGGCGCTCGAAGACCTGGCCGCACGCCTGGGTGAGTCGCAACGCGACGCAGAAGTCGCGAGCGCCGCCAAGAGCATCTTCCTGGCCAACATGAGCCACGAGATCCGCACGCCTTTCCACGGCCTGATGGGCATGCTGTCGCTGCTGCGCGGCACCGGCCTGACACCGCGGCAGATCGACTACCTGCGCACCGCCACCGAGTCGGCCGACCACCTGCTGGCCATCCTCAACGACATCCTCGACAAGTCGCAGCTCGAGAGCGGACGCATGTCGCTGGCCCTGGCGCCACTGGACCTGCGCGCCTTGCTGCGCGACGTCGAGGCGCTGATGCGGCCGCAGGCCACGGCCAAGCAGCTTGCGCTGCACATCGATGCCGAACCCGCCGTGCCAGAGCGCATCCTGGCCGACGCCAGGCGCGTCAAGCAGGTGCTCTTCAACCTGCTGTCCAACGCCATCAAGTTCTCTGATCGCGGCGCCGTGGTGCTGGACGTGCGCTGCACCGCTGACGCGCAGGGCAAGCCAGAACTCGACTTTGTCGTGACCGACACCGGCGTCGGCATGGACGAGGCGACGGTGGCGCGCTTGTTCACGCGCTTCGCGCAGGCCGACCCCACGCCGTCGCGGCGCCATGGCGGTACCGGCCTCGGGCTCGAGATTTCGCGCGAACTGGCGCGCCTGATGGGCGGCGACATCCTGGTGCGCAGCCGGCCAGGCGAAGGCAGTGCGTTCACCCTGCGCATGCCGGCCGTGCCCGCGCCGGCCGGCAACGCCCGCTCGGCCGCCGCCGGGCCGCCGCGCGAGGCGGTGGCGCGCCCCTTGCGCGTGTTGGTCGCCGAAGATCATCCGGTGAACCGGCAGTACATGGCCGCGCTGCTCGAGAACATGGGCCACGACGCCCACTTCGCATCCAATGGCGCCGAGGCCGTGCAGGCGGCGCGCGACGGCAGCTTCGATGTCGTGTTGATGGACCTGCACATGCCCGAGCTCGATGGCTACGGCGCCACGCTGGCCATCCGCGCACTGACCGACGCGGCGCGGTCCACCGTGCCCATCGTCGCGCTCACGGCTGACGCCTTCGACGAGACGCGCGCGCGCTGCCTGGTGGCTGGCATGAACGACTTCCTGACCAAGCCCGTCAGCCCGCAGAAGCTGGCGACTTCGCTGCGCCGCCTGTTTGGCATCGCCGCGGCGCCGGGCTCGCCTGCGGATGGCGTGCTGGCCAGCCTGCCGGCGCGTGGCGATGCCCACCCGCTGCTCGACCCGGCCGTGATTGCGATGTCGCTTCAGGCCATGCCGCGAGCGCGACTCGCGGCCATGATTCTTGCCTTCCTGGACAACGGCCCACAAACCGTGGACCGCCTGCGCGCCGCGGTGCGCGATGCCCAGCCGCTGGAACTGCGTGTCAACGCCCATGCGGCCAAGGGCGCGGCGCTCAACCTCGGGCTGGCCGCGCTGGCCGCCACGGCAGACGCCCTGCATGAAGGCGCAGCGCACCTGCCGGCACACGAAATCGCGCGTCTGGTGCAACGCTACGAAGACCTGCTTCCGGCCTCGCGTGAAGCCGCGCGGGCGGCCAGCCTGCTGCCGGGCGACGAGCCCGTCACACGATGATGGGTTCGGGTTCCAGGCGGATCCCGAAGCGGCCGTAGACACTCTCCTGGATGGCGCGCGCCAGGGTCACGACCTCGGCGCCGCTGGCGCCACCGCGGTTGACCAGCACCAGCGCCTGCTTTTCGTACACACCGGCGCGGCCCACCGACTTGCCCTTCCAGCCGCAGGCATCGATCAACCAGCCGGCAGCCAGCTTGATGCTGCCGTCGGGCATCGGGTAGTGCACGATCTCGGGGTCGCGGCCGATGATGTCGCGGCACTGTTCTGGCGTGACCACCGGGTTCTTGAAGAAGCTGCCGGCATTGCCGATGACGGCCGGGTCGGGCAGCTTGGCGCTGCGGATGGCGCAGACCCAGTTGAAGATCGTCTGCGCGTCGGGCTGCGCGTTGCCCGTCTCGGCCATCTTGCGCTCCAGGTCCAGGTAGCCCAACACCGGCTGCCAGGGCCGCGGCAGCCGAAAGCGCACGCGCGTGATGACCGACTTGCCCGCCAAGTGCTGCTTGAAGACGCTGTCGCGGTAGCCAAAGCGGCACTCGGCCAGGCCCAGCGTGACGCTGCGCCCGGTGATCATGTCAACGGCGTCGAGCGACTCGAAGCGGTCTTTCAGTTCCACGCCATAGGCACCGATGTTCTGCACCGGCGCCGCACCGACCGAGCCGGGGATCAGCGCCAGGTTTTCCAGCCCCGGCCAGCCCTGCGCGACGGTCCATGCCACCCATTCGGGCCAGGGTTCGCCTGCGCCGGCCTCGACGATCCACGCGTCGGGTGTTTCGACCAGCAGGCGCCGGCCCATGATCTCGACCTTCAGCACCACGGCGTCCACGTCGCGCGTGAAGACGATGTTGCTGCCGCCACCCAGGATGAAGCGTGGCGCCACGCCGTAGACCGGGTGGTCGACGACGCGGCGAACGTCGCTTTCACTGGCCAGGCGCACCAGCGTGGCCGCCACCGCCGGCAGGCCAAAGCTGTTGTACGGGCGCAGGCTGGCGCGCGGCGTCACGTCGAGGGGCATGGCGGGGTTGGGCATGAGAGAATTTTCCTTGAAATCCCGGCCCTTCCGGACCCCCACCGTCGAACCGACTCCCCATGCCCAGCTTTGACGCCGTCATCGAACCCGACTTGGTCGAATTGCGCAATGCCGTCGAGCAGGCGAACAAGGAGATCGGCACCCGCTTCGACTTCAAGGGCTCGAGCGCCGACGTGCAACTGGCTGATCGCAGCGCCAAGGACCGCGAGCTCACGCTTTACGGCGACAGCGACTTCCAGCTCCAGCAGGTGCGCGACGTGCTGCTGGCCCGACTGGCCAAGCGCGGCGTGGACACCCGCTTCCTCGACTTCACGGCGACGCCGCAAAAGCTGGGCGGCGACAAGCTCAAGCTGGCGGTGCCCGTCAAGAGCGGCATCGACGCCGACACCGCACGCAAGATCACGACCCTGGTCAAGGGCAGCAAGCTCAAGGTGCAAAGCCAGGTGCAGGGCGATTCGGTGCGCATCACCGGCACCAAGCGCGACGATCTCCAGGCCGCCATCGCCTTGCTGCGAAAAGAGCTGATCGAGATGCCCCTGTCGTTCGACAACTTCCGCAGCTGACATGCGCTGCATCCGCACCTGGGCCTGGGCCTTGCTCTTGACCGCCGCGGCCACGGCCGGTGCGGGCGACGGTGTCGTGCTGGCCGGCCGGATGGGCTTGCGCGCCTTGTTGGTCATCGATGGCCGCGCCTACACGGTCGCAGTGGGTGAAACGGCTGCCGGCGTGCGCCTGGTCGGCTGGGACGGCGACATCGCAAAGGTCGACATCGGCGGCAGGCCGCAGGGTCTGCGCATCGGCGCCGCTCCGGCGGTCGTCAATGCGGCGCGGCCCACGCCCAGCGGGCGCGAGATCGTCATCCCCGCGGGCCCGGACGGCCACTTCACCACCGCCGGCAGCATCCGTGGCCACAGCGCACAGTTCATGGTCGACACTGGCGCCACGCTGGTCGCGCTGGGCCGCAACGACGCCCTGCGCATGGGCCTGGATCTGTCCAACGCCACGCGCGGTTTCATCCAGACCGCCAACGGCCAGGTCATGGTGCAAATGCTGACCCTGCCGGAAATGCGCGTGGGCGACGTCGAGGTCAACAACGTGCCGGCCGTCGTGCTGCCCACGGCGATGCCCTTTGTCCTGCTCGGCAACAGCTTTCTGACGCGTTTCCAGATGCGCCGCGAAAACGACGTGATGCGGCTCGTTGCCCGCTGAGCGTTGCGGGCCGTCCCCTGGGGGACAGCGGGGATTAGAACGATCGTGCTAAAAACAGCGGTTGGCCCCGCGCCGAGGAAGCAAGCATGGACCTGAACTTCACCGCCGACGAACTGGCGTTTCGACACGACATCCGCAGCTGGGTGGCCGCAAATCTGCCCACGGACATCAGCCACAAGGTGCACAACGCCTTGCACCTGACGCGCGACGACATGCAGCGCTGGGCGCGCATCCTGGGCCGCCAGGGCTGGCACGGGTATGCATGGCCCCAGGCCTTTGGCGGCCCGGGCTGGACCGCCGTGCAACGCCACCTGTTCGAAGAAGAGTGCGCCCTGGCCGGCGCGCCGCGCATCGTGCCTTTCGGCCCCGTGATGGTCGCGCCGGTGATCATGGCCTTTGGCACGCCCGAGCAGCAGCAGCGCCACCTGCCGGGCATCAGGAGCGGCGACGTCTGGTGGAGCCAGGGCTACAGCGAGCCGGGCTCCGGGTCGGACCTGGCGTCCCTGCGCTGCAAGGCTGAACGTGTCTCGACAGCCTCGGGCGACAAGTACATCGTCAACGGCCAGAAGGCCTGGACCACGCTGGGCCAGTACGGCGAATGGATTTTCTGCCTCGTGCGCACCAGCAATGAGGGCAAGCCGCAGACCGGCATCAGTTTCCTGCTCATCGACATGTTGAGCCCGGGCGTCAGCGTGCGGCCGGTCATCATGCTCGACGGCGGCCACGAGGTGAACGAGGTCTGGTTCGACAACGTCGAGGTGCCGGCCGCAAACCTGGTGGGCGAAGAGAACAAGGGCTGGACCTACGCCAAGTACCTGCTCGCCCACGAGCGCGCCGGCATCGGCGAGGTCAACCGCGCCAAGCGTGAGCTCGAGCGGCTCAAGCGCATGGCCAAGACCGAGGGCCTGTACGGCGAGGGGCGCTTTCGCGACCAGATCGCGCAGCTCGAGGTCGACATCGTGGCGCTGGAGATGCTCATCCTGCGCGTCATCTCGGCCGAGAAGAGCGGCAAGCACGCCTTGGATGTGGCCGGTTTGCTCAAGATCCGCGGCAGCGAAATCCAGCAGCGCTACACCGAGCTGATGATGCTGGCCGGCGGGCCCTTCAGCGTGCCCTTCGTGCGCGAGGCCATGGACGCCGGGTGGCAGGGCGACCACGTCGGCGCGGCGCACTTCGCGCCCCTGGCGGCCACCTACTTCAACATGCGCAAGACGACGATCTACGGTGGGTCCAACGAGGTGCAACGCAATATCGTGGCCCAAACCGTGCTGGGAGCCTGACATGGATTTCGACTTCTCCGACGACCAGGAATCCCTGCGCGACGCGGTGCGCCGCTGGGTGGACAAGGGCTTCAGCTTCGAGCGCCGGCATGGCATTGCCAAGGCCGGGGGCGCGACCCGAGCCGTCTACGCCGAACTGGCCGAGCTCGGCCTGACCGGCCTGGCGGTGCCCGAGGCCCACGGCGGCATGGCCTTCGGCGCCATCGAGGCCATGGTGGTGTGCGAAGAGCTGGGCCGCGGCCTTGTCAACGCGCCCTACGCGCACGGTGCACTGGTCGCGCCCACGCTGCTGTCGGCTGCGCCGGCCGCTGTGCAGGCCGCGTGGCTGCCCAAGATCGCCGACGCCTCGGCGCTGGTGGTGCTGGCCCACCAGGAGCGTGCCGCACGCTACCGGCTGCACCACGTGCTGACGCGCGCCGAGCCCGCCGGCAGCGGCTGGACGATCAGCGGCACCAAGAGCGTGGTGCCGGCCGGCGACGAGGCCGATGCCTTCATCGTGCCGGCACGCGTGTCGGGCGCCGATGAAGACAGCGCGGGCATCGGCCTGTTCCTCGTCGAACGCAGCGCGGCCACCGTGCGCGGCTACCCCACGCAGGACGGCGCCCGCGCCGCCGACGTGGTGCTGAGCAAGGCCCCTGCGGCACTGATCACCGAAGACGGCCACGCCGTGCTCGAGCACGCGGCTGACGTGGCCATCGCCGCGCAGTGCGCCGAGGCCGTGGGCCTGATGGACCGGCTGGTGGCGATCACGGTGGAGTACATGAACACGCGCAAGCAGTTCGGTGCCACGCTGGCCAGCTTCCAGGCGCTGCGCCACCGCATGGCGGATGTGAAGATGCATCTGGAGCTGGGCCGCTCGATGAGTTACTTCGCCAGTCTGCGGCTGGGTGACGCGTCGGCGCAGCGGCGTCTGGCGGTGTCGCAGGCGCGCGTGCAGCTCGGGCAGTCGATGCGCTTCGTGGGCCAGCAGTGCATCCAGCTGCACGGCGGCATCGGCGTCACCGACGAGTACATCGCCAGCCACTACTTCAAGCGCCTGACCATGCTCGAGTTGAGCTTCGGCGACACGATGCATCACCTGGGCGAGGTCTCGGCGCGCATGCAGGACACCGCCGGCGTCTTCGCCTGACGTGGCTGCATCCGGCAGCCTGACGGATGTCGCCGGTCTCTCGGTCGGCCACTTCACCGATGCGCGCCGCCCCACCGGCTGCACCGTGGTGCTGTGCCCGCAGGGCGCCATCTGCGGTGTCGACGTGCGAGGCGCGGCGCCCGGCACGCGCGAGACCGACTTGCTGCGACCAGACAACCTGGTCGAGCACGTGCACGCCGTGCTGCTCACCGGCGGCAGCGCCTTCGGCCTGGACGCCGCCGGCGGCGTGATGCGCTGGCTGGACGAGCGCGGCCACGGCATCGACGTGCGCGGTGTGCGCGTGCCCATCGTGCCTGCGGCCGTGCTGTTCGACCTGTGGGTGGGCGACGCGCGCATCCGCCCCGACGCCGATGCCGGCTACGCAGCCTGTGAGGCCGCCGGACCTCAGCCGGCGGCGCAGGGTAGCGTCGGCGCCGGTGCCGGTGCCAGCGTGGGCAAGCTGTTCGGCATCGAGCGCGCGATGAAGGGCGGCATCGGCAGTGCGTCGATCAGCGTCGGCGCCATCACCGTGGCGGCGCTGGTGGCCGTCAACCCGACGGGCGACGTCATCGATCCGGCCACGCATGAAGTGCTGGCCGGCACGCGCGGCGACGACGGCCGGCCGCGCAGCGCGGTGCAAGCCATCCTGGCCGGCGAGTTGCCGCCACGCGCCATTGCCGGCATGGCCACCACGATCGGCGTCATCGCCACCGACGCCGTGCTCACCAAGGCGCAGGCCAACAAGCTGGCCAGCATGGCGCACGACGGCCTGGCGCGCACCATCCATCCCGTGCACACGATGGCCGACGGCGACACGCTCTTCGCGCTGGCCACCGGCACCAGCGGCAAGCCCGGTGACATGACGGTGCTGGGCGTGCTGGCCGCCGAGGCGGTGGCGCAGGCCGTGTTGTCCGCCGTGCGCCACGCCACCGGGCTGACCGCGCCCGACCTGCCGGCCTGGCGCGACCTGCCGCCGCGCTGACGCGGGCTTGCGAAGCCTTCGTCGCGCAGCAGAAGGATTCGCAGCCTCGTCAGTCGGGCGGGTACAAGTTGCCCAGCACCGCGCCCTCGCGCCGCGGATCGGCGCCGCCCTCGAGGTAGTAGTAGCCCTGGGGGTTGCTGCGCTTGACGATGGTGCCGATGCCGCTGGACTGCTGCGCGGTGTTGACGGTGTGCCCCAGCGCACGCAGGCCGCTGATCAGCGCGTCGTCGTTGCCGCCGTTGGCCAGGTTGACGTTGGGATGCTCGCCGCCGACGTTGGTGTTGACGGTGTTGCTGGCGCCAAAGGCGATCATCGACGTGGCCTGCTGTGCGTTCAGGCCCCAGTCGACGAAGCCGACCACGGTCTTGGCCACGTACTGGATGATGGTGGCGCCGCCCGGTGAGCCAGTGGCCATGCGGAACTCGCCGCGCGAGCCGTCGCTGGCGGTGCGGAAGACGAGCGTCGGCGCCATCGAGCTGCGCGGGCGCTTGCCCGGGGCGACGCGATTGGCGATGTTCAGGCCGCCCGCGTCGGTGGGCGCGGCCGAGAAATCGGTGAGCTGGTTGTTGAGCAGGAAGCCGCCGCGGGTCATGTGAAAGGCGCCGAAGCCCGACTCGACCGTGGTCGTCATCGAGACCACGTTGCCGTAGCTGTCGACCACCGTGATCTGCGTCGTGCCGTTCTCGCTTGAGGGCCCGTGCATGCCCAGCGCCACCGGCCCCAGGTTGCCCGGCTGCGCCGTGCCCATGCTTCGCGTCAGGTCGATCAGGCTGGCGCGGCCGCGCAGGTAAGTGGTGTCGAGCATCGCCGCCGTGCTGCCGCCGGGCAGCGGCACGAAGTCGGGGTCGGCCACATACTTGTCGCGGTCGGCATACGCAAGCCGCTCGGCCTCGGCCACCAGGTGCACCCCGTAAGCAGTGGGCTTGCCGCCGTTGTCGTCCAGCGCCGTGGGCTTGTGCGGGGCGAGATCAAAGCTCGACAGGATGCCCAGCGTCTGCGCCACCGCCAGCCCGCCGCTGCTGGGCGGCGGCATGCCGCAAACCCACACGATGCGGTAGGTGCCACAGACGGCTGTGCGCTTGACCGAGCGGTAGGCGGCCAAGTCGGCCAGGGTCGTCACGCCGGGCGTGATGCCGCCGGTGGTGTCGGCGATCTCGTTGACGATGTCCTGCGCGATGGCGCCGCCGTAAAAGGCCGCGATGCCTCCGGTGGCGATGGCCTGGAAGGTGCTGGCCAGGGCCGGGCTCTTGAGCAACGTGCCGGTGGCCTTGGCCGTGCCGTCGGCGTTGAGGAAATAGGCCCGCGCCTCGGGGTCGCGCGCCAGGCCGGCGGCCGAGCCGGCAATCGAC